>DATBIZ010000217.1:0-20081 GCA_036556645.1 Vicinamibacteria bacterium
TGAAGATGTGCCGGAACCCCGACGCGGCGCAGGACGTGGTGCAGGAGACGCTGCTGGCCATGGTGCGCACGCTCCCGGGTTTCCGCGGGGACGCGTCCGTGTCCACCTGGCTCTACACCATCGCCCGCAGCTTCTGCATCAAGAAGCGCCGGCGGCGGAAGTTCGCGCCCGCTCGGGAGCTGTCGCTGGAGAGCGACCGGCCCGCGGAGGTCGCCACGGTGCGCGACTCCGCGCCGCCGCCCGACCGGCTCGTCGAGGACCACGAGACGCGCGCCGCGCTGGAGAAGGCGCTCGCGTCGCTCAGCGCGCCGCACCGCGAGGTGCTCGTGCTGCGCGACGTGGAGGGCCTGAGCGCGGCCGACGTGGCGGCCGTCACCGGCCTGAGCGTGGAGGCGGTGAAGAGCCGCCTGCACCGCGCGCGGGCGGCGGTGCGCCGGGAGCTGGCGCCGGCGCTGGGCATGGCCCTGCCGGCCCCCGCGGCGGGATGCCCGGACATCGTGTCGCTCTTCTCGCGGCACCTCGAGGGAGACATCGACGGCGCCGTCTGCGCGGAGATGGAGCGGCACATCGCCTCCTGCGACGCCTGCCGGTCCGCATGCGACTCGCTGAAGGCCACGCTGGGAATGTGCCGGGCGGTGCCGGAGCCGCAGGTCCCCGCGCGGCTGCAGGAGACCATCCGCCGCGGCATCCGGGAGCTCCTCAACCGGCGCTGAACCCTTGCGCCCGCCGGTGGCTCTCACCGCGTGGAGGGGCTCATGGCGATCCGCGTGGCCGAGATCATGAACCGCGAGGTGTTCCGCCTCACTCCGGCCGAGCCGGCGGACGACGCTCTGGGCGACCTGATCGCGCTGGGGATCAGCGGCGCCCCGGTGGTGGACGAGGAGGGACATCCGCTCGGGGTCGTGTCGCTGCGCGACCTGGCCGGGAGCCGCCCGGGCGACACGGCCGGCCAGCTCATGACGCGCCCGGCGGCGGTCGTGCGCGAGGACGAGGCGATCCTGGCGGCCGGGCGGTTGCTCGCCCATACCGGCTATCACCGCCTGGTCGTGATCGACGGCGAGGGACGGGTGGCCGGAATGGTTTCCGCGCTCGACGTGATGCGCGGCCTGCTCGGGCTCCCGGCGGTGCATCCGGCGTCCTTCCCGCACCTGGACCCCGAGCTGGGCCTGATCTGGACCGACGACCAGCCCCTCGTCGCCGGGGGCCTCGAGGCGGCCCCGGACGGGCCCGGGATCATCGTCCTGACCCATGGCGCCGCCGGCATTCCCGAGCGCGTCGTGTGGGTGGAGTCGGCCCGGGACGTCTACACGCGGCTCACGGACCTGGTGTCCACCCCGCAGACCGAGCAGCCGGTGCTCGCCTACTGGCTCGGGCGCGGTCCGCTGCGGTTCCGCGCCACCGCCGTGCGCCAGGAGGACCTGCGGCGCCACGCGCTGGAACGCATCCGGCAGCGCTCGGCGGTGCGGGCCTGACCATCCCTAGACGCTGAGCCAGGAGCCGAGGGTCTGCAGCGCGGCGCGCTTGGCGGACCATCCGCCGCCGGCGTGGAACGGCTCGCCGTGGCGGAAGCGGGCCACGACCGAGTCGGCCAGGCGCTTCTTGCCGAGCCGCCACAGACGCGCCACGCTGACCTGATCGGCCGCGCGGAGCCCCACTGCGTCGGCGGTGCGCCCGCTGAAGTCGAGCGGGACCCGCGCGAAGGTGCCGCGCTCGAGGTCGTCCATCAGGTACAGGGTCACCGGGTCGTACCCCTCGCGCGAGCCCTCTCCGCTGATGGTGCCCGCGATGGCCTCCGCGACCGCGTGCGCCTGCAGGAACGCCAGGTAGGCCTGCTTCACCGGGAAGTCGCCGGCATCGCCCGGCGCGTAGACGCCGTCCAGGCCGACCACCGCCCGGTTGTCGGGCGCGACGTGGAGGAACCCGCGCGCGTCCATGGGCAGGCCGTCGTAGCGCACGGCCGCCGCCGCCGGCGGGAGCGCGATCAGCTCGTCGTAGGCGATCGTCTGGCCGTTGTAGAAGCGAACCCGGGATTCGGTCACCTCCTGCGCGCGGTGGAGGGTGCGGCCCTCGATGCCGCGCAGCTCGAACTCGTCGGCCATCACCGCCTGCAGCTTGGGCCCGAGCGCCTGCACGTACGCGCCTTCGGCCGTGGCCAGGGTGAGCCGCACGGAGCCGCGGGCCCGCGCGCGGCGCAGCCACGTCTCGAGCATCAGCGCGAACTCGTAGAGCGGCGCGGTGAAGGCGGCCGCCGGCGGGACCAGGAAGAGGACCTGGGTGTTCAGGCCGTCGCGTCCCGCGCGCACGACGCGCTCGACCACCGCGCGCAGCGCCACCATGTCGCCGGGCCCCCAGAGCAGGTGCGCGTGCGCCGCCAGCCCGGGCACCTCCTGGGCGCGCGGCGCGGCGCCGGTCGCGATCACCAGGTAGTCGTAGGGCAGCCGCGACCGCTCCAGCTCGAACCGCCGCGCGCGCGTATCCACCCCGCGCACGCGCGAGCGGATCAGCCCGATGTTCCGGCGGTCGCCGGGCTCGTGGAGCGGCACCTCGAAGCGCGCCGCTTCCGCGCCGAAGGGGACGTAGATCGTCCCCGGGCGGAAGGAGAAGGCGTCACGGTCCGAGACGATGGTGAGGTCGATCGCGTCGCGCAGCCGGCGGCGTAGAAGGAAGGCCGTCTCCAATCCGGCGCACCCGCCTCCGAGGACGACGACGCTGCGTCTGGGCATGGCGCGCGCGACGCGGGTCAGGCCGCGGTCACCTGGGCGTCGAGGTGGACGGGCGGCATCAGCGCGTTCGCCACGATGCAGTGGCTCTTGGCCTTGATGAGGAGCTGGCGCGCGCGCTCGACCTGGTCCGCCGCCGGCACCTTCACCTCGACGTGCAGCACGAGCCGGGTGAACCCGAGGCCGCCGGGCGTCCGGTCCAGCACGGCTTCGGCGTGGCTGTCGTAGTGAGCGACCTCCAGGCGCGCCTTCTCGGTGATGGCCTGGAACGTCGTCATCAGGCACAGGCTGAGCGACGAGAGCAGCAGGTGCTCCGGGCTCCACCACGCGTCCTTGCCGTCGAATTGCGGCGGCGCGCCGCCCTCGATGACCGGCCGCGGTCCCGCGGTCAGCGCGGCGCCGCTGTGGCCGCCGTCCCAAGCCAGCGCCACGTCGTAGCGGTGCGGAAACTGTGTGGCCATGGCTTCATCCTCCCTGTGGACTCTGCGGGTTGCACGCCGCGCGCCAGCCCGGGGACGGGCAAAACGGGGCGAAACGACACGAGAGGCGGCAAGCCTTGCGCATGCCGCCTCCCTTCACGCTCGTTTTGCGCGGAGCGCCGCGCTCAGGCCACCTTCACCTCGATCGCCTTCGGCTTGTAGACCTCGGCCTTGGGGACGTGGACGTTGAGCACGCCCTCCTTGAACTCGGCCACGATCTTCTTCTCGTCGACGTCCCGCGGCACGGTGAACGTCCGCAGGAACTTGCCGTAGGACCGCTCGATCCGGTGGACCGTCTTCCCCTTCTCCTCCTTCTCCAGACGCCGCTCGCCCTGGATGGTCAGCACGCCCTCCTCGAGCGTGACCTTCACGTCCTCCTTCTTGACCTCGGGCAGCTCGGCCTTGACCAGGTATTCCTTCTCGGTCTCCTCGATGTCCACGAGCGGCGCCCACTCCGCGGTGATCAGCGCCTCCTCCGCGCCACCGGCGGGGAGCGTCCGGGCGAAGAGGGGCCGGTTGAACGCGCGGCCGAAACGCTCGGTCATCTCCTCCATCTCGCGGAACGGATCCCATCTCATGAGCTGCATGGTACGCCTCCGTTCCGAACCTAGGCGCCCGCGGCCACCCGCCGCCATGATGCAGGGGGTCCAGGCCCCGCGGCGGCTCAGCCCACGCGCTTGACGTAGATCTCGTCGGCGAACTCGGGCTCCACCGCGAGCGTCGTCTCGCCCACGCGCAGCACCACCGCCGGGCTCTTCTGCTGCAGGCGCACGAGCGCGCCCGGCACCACGCCGAGGTTGGACAGGCGCATCAGCCGCCGCGCTTCGCGGGGGACGATGTGCACGATCCGCCCGGTCTCACCGGGCGCCAGCCGCTGCAGCGGCTGCACCAGCGGCTCCGACGGGCGGGAGAGCGCATGGCAGCAGGCGCCGGGCGGGATCGCCTTGCCGTGCGGGCACACGCGCGGGTGGCCGATGAAGGCGCAGACGGAATCGGTCTGGTTCGCGTCGAGGACGTGCTCGATGACGCAGGCGGTGCGATCGACGGCCTCCTCGTCCCGCACCTCGAGCACGGCGGTGAACAGCATCTCCGCCAGGCGGTGGCGCCGCACCTGGCGTTCCGCCAGCTCGCGGCCGCGCGGCGTCAGCGACACCCGGCCGCCGTCGACGCGGACGAGGTCCCAGCGCGCCATCCGCGCCAGCGTGCGGTCGAGGTGCGGCACGCGGCTGGCCACGCGCAGCCGGTCCAGGTCGCGGTGGCCCTCCTCCTCGAGCGTCCAGATGTCCTCCGCGGCTTCCTCCACGTCCTGGTCGGCCAGGTCCTCGTCGTGACGCATGACGGCCTCCGTAGTCGTAGTCATCTCGGGGGGATCGCTCGGGCCGATGGCACGGCTGCGACGATGGCCCTCGCGCTCCCCCCTGAACCCCCCTGCGCCGTCGCCGCCGCGCTGCGCGCCTCGCCGCCGGCGGTCTCGGGGATCGCTCGGGCCGATGGGACACCCGGCCGCCGTCGCGCGACCGCCCGCCACCATCCACGGAGCCACTCGACCGTGCGGGAGCCGCGCGGGAACTGGTAGCCGCAGCCGGGGCAGCGGACGAGGTCGCACGCGGAGCCGAGCGGGCACGCTCCGCAGACGCGCCCGCCGTGGGTGAAGCGCAGCCCGCACAGCCCGCACCGGAACACCGAGCCGCCGGCGCTCTCTCCGGCGGCCACGAAGTCGTCCGGCGCCGGGGCGGCGTTCATCCCAGCACTCCCGGCAGCGCGCGCAGCGCCGCGTTCAGCGCCGCGCCCACCGCCACGGCCAGGGGCGTGATCACCGCGGCCACCGTCCAGGCCGTGCGCCAGCCGCGCTCCTTGGCGATCATGAAGAAGTTCGCCACGCAGGGCAGGAAGAGCGTGATGGTGACCGCGGCCACCAGCACCTGCACCGCGTCCAGCCGCCCCTCCTGCGCCAGGCGGTACAGCCCGGCCGCGCCGAAGTCGCGGCGCAGGAACCCGATCAGGAACGCGCTCGCCGTCTCGGGCGGAAGCCCCAGCGCGCGCGTGACCACCGGCTCGCCGACCCGCTCCAGGACCCCGAGCAGGCGCAGCCGGTCCGCCACGAAGAGGATCAGGGTGCCGAGCAGGAACAGGGGCACCGCCTCCTTCAGGTACCACTCCACGCGCGCGGCCGTCTTCAAGAGGATGTTGCCGAGCCGGGGGAGGCGCAGCGGCGGCAGCTCCAGCACGAAGTCGCTGCCGTGCCCGGGCACCACCCGCGCGGCCAGGCGGCCGACGAGAACGATCACCCCGCCCACCACTCCCGCCCAGATCCAGAGGGCGGCCGCCGGCAGCGGGCCGAGCAGCCCGAGCACCACCGCGAGCTGGGCCGAGCACGGCACGCCCAGCGCCAGCAGCAGCGTCACGATCACGCGCTCCTTGCGCGTCTCCAGGATGCGCGTGGTGAGCGTGGCCATGGTGTCGCAGCCGAGCCCGAGCACCATCGGCAGCACCGCCTTGCCGTTGAGGCCCATCTTGCGGAAGACGCGGTTCACCATCACGGCCAGCCGCGGCAGGTAGCCCGAGTCCTCGAGCGCGCCGAAGGCGAGGAAGAACGTGCCGACGATCGGCAGCACCAGCGCCAGCGCGTAGGTGAGGCCCATGGTCACGAGCCCGTAGGGGCCGACGACCAGGTCGCGCGCGGCCGCCCAGGGCAGGAAGGCCTGCGCGAGCGCGGTCACGGCCGGGTTGATCACGCCGCCGAACAGCCGCTCCTCGAGCAGGTCCACCAGCGTGCCCGCGCCCAGGACCCCCACGAACAGGTAGGTGAGATAGAGGACCGCCGCCAGCAGGGGCAGCCCGAGCACCCGGTGCGTGCTGAGGCGCTCCAGGCGGTCGGCGGTGCGGCGCGGCGCCGACGGCGCGGTGCGCGGCCGCAGCGCCTCGCGCGCGAGCCGCGACGCCGTGCGGCGCCGGGCCTGTTGGACCGCCGCGGCGGCGTCTCCGCCCAGCGCGCGGCGGACGTCCTCGCGCACGTCGTCGAGCCGCGCGAGGGCGGCGGTGTCCAGCCGCGCCCGGAGCCAGGGGGCGAGGGTGTCGTCGCCGCAGAGCACCATCGTGGCCAGCGCGCGCGCCGATATCGCGGCCGGCGGCAGCAGCGCGGCGATCGCGGCGATCCCCCGTTCCACCTCGGCGGGATACCGCACGTCGAGCGCGGCCGGCCGCGCCTGCGCGAGCGCGGAGAGGAGCCTCGCCGTGCCGCGGCGCCGCACGGCGACGGTCGGCACCACGTCCACGCCGAGGCGCGCCGCGAGCGCGGCGGCGTCCACCGCCAGCCCGCGTGCCTCGGCCTCGTCCACCATGTTCAGGCAGAGCGCGAACGGCAGGCCGATCTCGGCGAGCTCGACCGCCAGCAGCAGCGCCCGCTCGAGGTTCTTGGCGTCGGCCACGAGCACCGCCGCCGCGGGCGGCTCCTCGAGCAGCAGGTCGCGCGCGACGCGCTCGTCCTCCGAGGACGGCAGGAACGAGGCGGTGCCGGGCGTGTCCACCAGGGCGACCTTCTCGCCGCCGATGGGCGCGGCCCCGCGTGCCACCTCGACCGTGGTGCCCGGGTAGTTGGAGACGGTGACGTACGTGCCGGTCAGCGCGCCGAACAGCGCGCTCTTGCCGACGTTCGGGTTGCCGAACAGGACGACGCCGCTCGGCCGCGGCGCCGGCGCGGCGCGGAGAACGGTCGCCACCGGCTCAGCGGCCATGCCGCGGAGTTTGCACGACGCAGGCCAGGGAATTTGCCGCGTTGCGGGGGGCTCGGGGCGCAACCGTTGCCTTGGGAACAGGTCGTGGCGAAAAGGTTGCGCGCGCGCGTGAGTTGAAACGACGACGGAACACCGCGGAGGCGCGGAGGGCAGGACTTCCACGTCCCGCGCGCCTCCGTGGTGAGAGCCGCTCGGTGCTACTTCTTCTCGACGTAGTCCTTGAGCCAGGCCACGTCGATCTCCTTCGCGTTCTTCTTCGCCTTCTGGTCGAGCAGCCACTGGCCCCGCTCGTTGACCTTGTGGGCGTCCTTCTTCGGCAGCTTGTCCACGTGGCAGGACTGGCAGCTCGTCACCGAGGTGATGCCGAGCTCCTTCGCCTTCTTCACCATCGGCATGCTCGCCGACGCGGTGCCCAACGAGAGTCCCAGCGCCGCCGCCAGGGCCACGCCCGTCGCCGTCACTTTCCGCCCGCTCTTCATCCTTCTCCTCCTCCTGATCTCATCCCTTGCACGAAGCGAGCCCCCCGGACGGTCCGGAGGGCTCGCGTTCACGGACGGGGAGCGGCTACTTCTTCGGCTCGACGTAGTCCTTGAGCCAGGCTCCGTCCACCTCCTTGGCCTTTCTCTTGTCCTTCTCGGCCATCAGCCACTTGCCGCGGTCGTTGAGGGTCGAGGCCTCCTTCTTCGGCATCTTCTCGCCGTGGCAGTACAGGCAGTCGGTCGCCTGCACTCCCGCTCCCTTCGCCTGCTTCATCATCGGTACCGTGGCGCTGGCGGTGCGCGTGCCGCACACGGCGGCCGCGGCCGCCAGCACCCCGAACGTCGTCGCCAAACGTCTGGTGGTCATTCGTCGTCCTCCTACCACGCGTACGACAGCCGGGTGTAGATGACCCGGCCCTGGTACGTGCCGTCGTTGCCGGCGAGGAAGAGCCCGCCGGGAACGTAGTTGATCGAGCCCACCGCGGTGGCGTCCGCGAGCTCGTAGTCCTCGAGCCAGCTCCCGAGCACCACCGTCCAGCCGCCCCTCAGCCGGTAGGCCAGCTCCGCGTTGACCGACCACAGCCGCGTGTCGTCGAACGCCGCGATGTCGAGCACGCCGCCCAGCGCGCGGCGGGCATTGGCCGGCGCCCCGCCGTCGGGCGTGCTGAAGTCGTTGTTGCCGTCCACCTTCTGGTAGTTGCCGAGCACCTTCAGGTCCAGCTTCTCGGGCATCAGGGAGGCGTTGAAGCCGCCGCCGAACGAATCCGCCTTGTCGCTGACGTTCGAGGTCCAGTCGTCGAGCGGGTTCACCGAGGGAGTGGCGCCGCTCTGCCTCCCGCGCTGCAGGTTCGAGAACTCCTCCCGGGTGTAGAACGCGAAGACGTTGAAGCGCGCCGTCGGCGTGTAGTCCACGTCCGCGGAGAACGCCTTGCTGTCCGCCTCGAGCAGCCCGTGGGTGGTGTCGTAGTCGTCGCGGCCCCAGACGTAGCCGAGCCCGAGGGTCACGCTGCCGCCCGGCGAGAGCTGCAGGGAGCTGATGAGCCGGTCGCTGTCGCGCTCGGCCTGGTCGAAGCGGCGCAGCGACTCGAGGTTGGTGATGCCGCCCTCCGAGTGCAGGAACGAGGCGTGCTCGGAGTGGCCGGTGTCGTAGTGGTCGTAGCCGCGGCTGCCCCGCTCGAAGGTGGCGCGCAGGACGGCCCAGCTCGCCGGGCGCACGTTGGCCGAGCCGTAGAGCGTGTTCTGCGTGGTCTCGCCGGTGTCGCGGAACTCCCGCAGCCAGCGGTCGTACTTGTAGCCGCCCTCGACCGTGACCGGGCCCAGGTTGTAGGACAGGCTGGCCATCGCGTTGTCGGTCGTGTAGGCGTAGGGCACGCTGATGCGCGGGATGTCCTCCCACACGCCGTCGAAGCGCACGTACCCTTCCTCGAACTCGATGCGCGGTGTCTTGTTGTCGAGGTCGTAGCGCCGGAAGCGGGCGTTGAACACCAGCCCGCGCGCGGGCCGCGCGTTGAAGGCCGAGGAGAACGAGAAGACGTCGATCTTCCCGTCCAGGCTGCGCGCGGGCAGGCGCGAGGGGTCGGTGGCCTGGAACGGCACCGTGATCGCGCTGTTGGTCGTGAAGGGGATGAACCCCTCGTTCTGCGTCCACTGGCCCAGAGAGGCGTCCACGCTGAGCCGCGCCTTCTTGGAGAACTTGAAGGCGGCGCCGAGCGAACCGGTGACGGCCTTGTTGTCCGGCGGCAGCGCGATGCGCCCGAACGAGGCGCCCCCGATGGAGGCCGAGCCGGGGGCCTGGTAGGCCGAGGCATCGGTCGAGTCGGTGGCGCGGAACGGGTTGTCGAACGTCTGCACGGGGATGTGGTTGGTGAACTGGTTGAAGTGCGCGGCCCCCCGCACCAGCCCGTAGGCGTGCGTCCACTCCGCGGTCAGGCCGAGGTCGCGGGTGCGGTAGTCGATCGGCTCGGCGGTCTCCACCACGTTGCCGAAGCCGAACGAGGTGCCCGACCCGCGGTTGCCCTGCCGGTTCTCCTGGAAGTAGCTCAGGCGCACCGCCACCGGCGCGTCCCGGGTGAGGTCGAGGTCGAGCTGTCCGCGCTGCCGCAGCAGGCGCACGTCGATCGGCGTCACCGAGCGGACGGCGTTGCCGACCAGGTTGTTCAGGAACGCGAAGTTCACCCCCGTGCGGTTGGCCGCGTATTGCTGCTCGATGGTGCGCTGCCACTGCTGCTGCTGGGCGTTGGCGAGGGCGAAGTCGCCGCCGCCCACGTTCTCCAGGATCGAGCGGTTGGCCGTGCCGAACAGGTGCGGCAGGCGCTGGTAGCTGGCCTCCACCCGCACCTTGCCCGGGTCCGCGCGCAGCCGGTAGAGCGCGGTGTCCTGGAACGCGTTCCAGGCCGCGAAGTCGTAGCGGAACGGGGCGCTGCCCGCGATCCGGGCGAACGGCACCGCCCCGTGATCGGGGATGGACCGGTACTCGAGGAACTTCCCCGACCCGGTGTCGTTGTCGTCGGCGAAGTAGCCGAGCTCCACCTGGCCGAGCTTCCACGGCGTGGCCAGCTCGGAGGGCGGCACCGCGGCCGGCGAGGGGATCTGCTGTGCGCTCGCGTCCGCCACCGCCACCGGTGCCGGCTTGTCGTCCGCGGGTGCCGGCGGCTGGGCCCATGCGGGGACGGCCAGGGCCACCACGAATGCGGCGTATGCCATGCGCTTCATCGCTACCTCCCGAGGTACGGCCCCGAAGGCGCGTTGCCCCCGTGGATGTTCTGGTGGCAGTTCCGGCAGGAGTGCTCGATCAGCCGGTTGCTGGCGCTCGAGGCGAGCACCACGTTGCGGCCGTCGTACAGCGTCCCCGGATGTCGCGTGTTGAGGTGGCACCTCTGGCAGAGGTACGGCTGCTTGGCCACCAGCAGCTTCTCGTGGTTGGAGCCGTGCGCGTCGTGGCAGTTGAGGCAGCTCTCGCGCACCGGCGCGTGCTCCCAGAGGAACGGGCCGCGCTTCTCGGTGTGGCAGGTGAGGCACTTCTCGTTGACGTAGTCCGCGGAGACCATCTTGGTGCGGGTGCCGTCGTGCGGGTCGTGGCAGCTCGCGCAGCTCATCAACCCTTCGCGGACGGGATGGTGCGAGGCGCGCAGGCCCTTGGCGCGGATCTGCTGGTGGCAGGTGAAGCAGGTCTCGGCATCGCGCGCGGTCTTGAGCTGGCCCTTGACCGACTTGAAGTCGTGCACGCTGTGGCACGACGTGCAGCTCACGTCCTTGCGGTCGTGCGCGCTGCCGGCCCAGTTCGCCTGACGGGCCTTGTCGTGGCAGGTGAGGCATTTGCCGCTGAGCGCATCGGCCGAGAGCTTCGTCAGCGTCGGCGTGGGCGCCTCCGTGCCCTCCATCTGCGCCTTCAGGTGCGCGCTCACCCCGTCGTGGCAGGACGCGCAGCTCTGCTCCAGCCCGGCGTGCGCGGTCGTCTTCATCCCGGCGGCGGCCTTGTCGTGACAGGACGTGCACGTGCTCACGTCGAAGTCGACGCCGGCCGACACCGCCGGCGCGGATGCGGCGGCCTGGGGAGCGGCAGCCCAGAACGTGGCCAGCGGCAAGGCCACGAGCACCGTCCACAGCCCGATACGAGGTCCCTTCATCACGGCACCTCCGTTCTGGCGGGGACGGAGAGCAAACGGGGGGCCGCGCGCGATTCCGGTGGCCGGTGCGAATGACCCAGCCAGGTAGTACCGGCGGCCCACCCGGACGCGCGCGAGGGCGGGCGGCCCTGGACAGGAGTGCGCGGCGAACCGGCCTCGCGCGCAATTCGTGCGGGCCGCTCGAATCGTCCGAAGCGCTCGCCACGCGCGAGACCGGCCTCCCGCGGCTCGGCACGGAATCGGCAAGGCGGAGCGCGCGGGAGGCCTCATGTCTTCACGGGGTGTCTTCACGCGCTGGACGCGGCCGGTCGTCTACCTCGGCACGAACCCGCTCACGCTCGCCGGCGCGGTGCTCACCACGAGCGCGGCGCTGACCATGGTCGGGTTCTGGGCGCTCGAGGTCGTGCACGGCGCGCCGATCCACCCGTACGCCGGCATCGTCCTGTTCCTGGTGCTGCCGGGCGTGTTCGCGGCGGGCCTGATCCTCATCCCGATCGGGCTCCTCTGGCGCCGGCACCGGCTGCGCGCGCAGAAGGCGCTGCCCGTGGACTACCCGCGCATCGACCTGAACCGGCCGGGCCTGCGCCGCGCCGCGCTGCTGGTGGCCAGCGCCACCCTGCTCAACGTGGCCATTCTCGGCGCCGCCACCTATCGCGGCGTCGAATACATGGACTCGACCCGGTTCTGCGGGCTCACCTGCCACCAGGTGATGGCGCCCGAGTACACCGCGTTCGTGGACTCGCCGCACTCGCGCGTGGGCTGCGTGCAGTGCCACATCGGGCCGGGCGCCTCCTGGTTCGTGCGCTCGAAGCTCTCCGGCGTGCGGCAGGTGCTGGCGGTGACCGCGGGCACGTACTCGCGGCCGATCCCCTCGCCGGTGCGCGAGCTGCGCCCGGCGCGCGAGACCTGCGAGCAGTGCCACTGGCCGATGAAGTTCCACGGCGACAAGCTGGTGGTGAAGACCAAGTACGCGGACGACGAGGCGAACACGCCCGCCCGGAGCGTCCTCATGCTCCGCATCGGGGGCCACGGGGTGGCGGGAGCGGCCGGCATCCACGGCCGCCACCTCGACCGGTCGGAGCGCATCCAGTACCTGGCGGCCGACGAGAAGCGGCAGGTGATCCCGCGCGTGAGGTACCGCGACGACGACGGCCGCGTCGTGGAGTACGTCGCGGAGGGCGCGGGCACCAACGGCGACGGCCCGGAAGCGGGCGAGTGGCGCGCCATGGACTGCATGGACTGCCACAACCGGCCCACGCACGCCTTCGACCTGCCCGAGCGCGGCGTGGACCGCGCGCTCGCGGAGGGACGCATCAGCCCCAGCCTGCCGTTCGTGCGCCGCGAGGCGGTGCGCCTGCTGCGCGCGGAGTACCCGGACCGGGACACCGCCGCGCGCGCGATCACCTCAGGGCTGCCGGCGTTCTACCGCGAGCAGCATCCCGCGGTGCTCCGCGACCGGCCGCGGGACGTGGACGCCGCCGCCGAGGCCGTGCGGGCCATCTACCTGCGCAACGTGTTCCCGGAGATGAAGGTCACGTGGGGGACGTACCTGAACAACGTCGGCCACGACGACTTCCCGGGCTGCTTCCGCTGCCACGACGACCGCCACAAGGCCGCCGACGGCCGCGTGATCACCCAGGACTGCGACGCGTGCCACGCCGTGCTGGCCATGGAGGAGAAGGACCCGAAGGTGCTCACCGACCTCGGCCTGAAGTAGCTCAGGGCCGGCCCGTTCCTTCAGTGCGGCGAAGTGGACCATACGGCCCATTCCGCCCACAACGCCTGCCTCCTACGTTATGCGCGGAGGCGCCGCATGAACCCTTCCGGCTTGATCCTGATCCTGGCGCTCGCTCCCGCTCCCGCCCAGGATGCGAGCGACTCGTGCCTCGGCTGTCACTCCGATCCCGCCCTGACCTTGACCCTGCCCACGGGC
This sequence comes from Vicinamibacteria bacterium, assembly GCA_036556645.1. GTDB lineage: Bacteria > Acidobacteriota > Vicinamibacteria > Fen-336 > Fen-336 > DATKEG01. The sequence goes on from DATBIZ010000217.1 coordinate 12,972, forward strand.
CAGGTCCGCTCGCTGACCGTGGACGCCGAGGCGTTCGCGCGCTCCGTGCACGGCGCGCGGCTGAGCTGCACCGACTGCCACGCCGGGCAGGCCGAATACCCGCACCCGGAGCGCCAGTACCGCACGCCGGCCGAGTACCGCGCGCCGTTCCGCGAGGCGTGCAAGTCGTGCCACTTCGAGAACTACACCCGCATGGTGGACAGCGTGCACTACAAGCTGCTGCCCCAGGGCGACCCGCGCGCGCCCTCGTGCAGCGACTGCCACGGCGCGCACGACGTGACGCCGCCGGGGCAGCCGCGGGCCGCGCTCTCGCGCACCTGCGCGAAGTGCCACCAGGGCGTGTACGACACCTACGCGAAGAGCGTGCACGGCCAGGCGCTCCTCGACCGGCAGAGCGCCGACGCGCCCGTCTGCACGGACTGCCACCGCTCGCACGCCCTCGGCGGGCCGCACGACGCGGCCTGGCTGCTGGAGTCGCCGCAGCTGTGCGGCAACTGCCACGCGGACGAGAAGAAGATGGCGCCCTACGGGCTGTCCACGCGGGTGCTGAAGACCTACCTGGCCGACTTCCACGGGATGTCCGCCTCGCTCTCGAGCGCCGAGCGCCCCGAGGAGGCGCGGCTGACCGCGCTCTGCACCGACTGCCACGGCGTGCACGACATCGCGCGCGTGGACGATCCGGGCTCCCGCGTCGTGAAGGCCAACCTGGTCAAGACCTGCCGGCGCTGCCACGAGGGGGCCACCGACAGCTTCCCGGCGGCGTGGCTCTCCCACTACGAGCCCAGCCTGAAGAAGGCGCCGCTGGTGTGGATGGTGCAGGCCTTCTACTGGGTGTTCATCCCGTTCGTGATCGGAGGGCTGGTCCTCCAGATCGTCCTCCACTTCTGGAGGCTGGTGGTGAACCGATGAGCGACTCCGTCGTCCGCTTCAACGTCCGGCAGCGCCTCGAGCACGTGACGGTGATGGTGCTCTTCATCCTGCTCGCGGTCACCGGGTTCCCGCAGAAGTTCTACGAGGCGGGCTGGGCCGCCGCCGTCGTGGACGCGCTGGGCGGCGTCCCGCGCGTGCGGTGGCTCCACCGCGCGGCCGGTCTGCTGTTCGTCGCCCTCACCGCGTGGCACCTGCTGACCGCGGTGCTCACCGCCGCCACGCGCCGGGTGCCGCTGTCCATGGTCCCCACCCGCCGCGACTTCGGCGACGTGGTCACGAGCCTGCGCTACTACCTGCGCCTGAGCGAGCGGCAGCCCCGCTTCGACCGCTTCGACTACCGCGAGAAGTTCGAGTACTGGGGGCTCATCATCGGCGCGCTGGTGATGAGCGCCACCGGCGTGCTCCTGCTCTTCCCGATCCTGGTGGCGCAGTACCTGCCCGGCGAGCTGATCCCGGTGGCCAAGGTGGCCCACAGCAACGAGGGCCTGATGGCGTTCCTGGTCGTGCTCACCTGGCACCTCTACAACGCGCACCTGGCCCCGGGCGTGTTCCCCTTCAACCCCTCCATCTTCACCGGGAAGATCAGCCGCGAGCACCTGCGCGAGCACCATCCGCTCGAGTACGAGCGCCTGTTCCCCACGGAGGCGCTGGCGACGCGGGCGGACTTGCGGCTCGAGGGCCCGCCCGCCGACCCGGCGGAGGACCGCGCCCTTCTCGCGGCGCGCGATGCCTGAACCGCCGCCGCGCGACTCCCTGGTCGCGCGGCACGGGATCGCGCGCCGCGTGGCCGCGCTGGTCGGCGCCGGCGTGCTCGTCTCGACGTGTCTGGTCGGCCTGGTGGCCTGGCGCGCCGTGCGCGCCCTGGAGCGGCGGCGCGCGGCGGACCGGGAATGGGTGGCCGGCGTCGCCGCGCGCTCGCTCCAGGACGCGCTGCAGCGCGACCTCGCGGCGCTCTCCGCCCTGGGAACCTCCGGCGCCTTCGACCCGGTCACCGGCGACCCCGCCCCGCCGCTCGCGGCGGCGCGCGCGCTCCGCTTCCACGCCCGCGAGCTCTCGGGCGTGTTCGTGCTCGACGCCGCCGGCGCCACCGTCGCGGAGGACCCGCCGGGCGCCGCCGCCGCGCTGGGCGCGCAGCCCGCGGAGGTCGTGCCCTTCGACCGGCCGTACGTCTCGGACGCGCAGAAGGACGGCCGGGTGCTGCTGGTCGTACCGCGGTACGACCGCGACGGCCGGCGGTCCGGGGTGGCGGGCGCGGTGGTCGATCCGGGATCGCGCGGCTGGAGCGCGGCGATCGGCGCCGCGGCGGCGCCGGGCCACGTGGTCGAGGTCGTGGACGGGCACGGCGCGCGGCTCGCCGGAAGCGGGGCCACCGGCGCGCCGTCCCCCGTCGGCCGGCCCGTGGCCGCGCGCGCCGGCGTGGAGGGCGCGCGCTGGCAGGTCCTCGTCCACGACGCGGCGACCTCGCGGCTGGGGGCCGCGGGCGGGCTGCTGGCCCGGCTGGCGCTGGCCGGCGCCGGCGTGCTGGCCCTGGCCCTCCTCTTCGCCTGGGGCGCCGCGCGCAGCGTGATCGAGCCGCTGGAGGCGCTGTCGCGCGCCGCCGCCCGCATGGCGGACGGGGCGCTCCACGAGCGGATCCCCGACCTGGGCGGCGACCAGGTGGGCCGCCTCGCCCGCGCGTTCGAGGGCATGCGGCAGGCCCTGGCGCGGTCGCTCGACGACACGCGGCGCGCGCGCGACGAGCTGGAGCGGCGCGTCGAGGAGCGGACGCGCGAGCTGGAGCGGCTCAACCAGGAGCTGCGCGTGCGCGACCAGACGCGGGGCCGGCTGCTGCGCAAGGTGATCGGGGCGCAGGAGGAGGAGCGCCGCCGCATCGCGCGCGAGCTGCACGACCAGACCTGCCAGACCCTGGCCGCGCTGGGCATGCGCTGCCAGGCCGCGCTCGGCGCCGGCGAGAGCGGGGCCTTGCGCGACGGCCTGGCCGAGGCGCGCGCGCTCGCGCAGCGCACGCTGGACGACGTGCACCGCGTGATCTTCGACCTGCGTCCCTCGGTGCTGGACGACCTCGGGCTCTTCGCCGCCATCCGCTGGGTGGCCGAGCGGCACCTGGCGTCGCAGGGGATCGCCGTTCGCTGCGAGTTCGACGGCGCCGACGACCGCCTGCCGCCGGAGACCGAGACGGCGCTCTTCCGCGCGGTCCAGGAGGCGGTGGTCAACGTGGCCCGCCACGCGCGGGCGCAGAACGTGCTGATCCAGGCCTCACGCCGGCACGACGCGGTCGAGATCGAGATCGAGGACGACGGCCGCGGCTTCGACGCGGGCGCGCTGGCCACCGCGGACGCATCGGGCCGCGGGCTGGGCCTGCTCGGCATCCGCGAGCGCCTCGACCTGCTCGGGGGCACCGCGGAGATCGATTCCACTCCCGGCCTCGGCGCGCGGGTCGTGCTCCGGGCGCCGGTCCCGGCGAGCGAGGCGCTCCGTGCCTAGGATCCGCGTGCTCGTCGCCGACGACCACGCGCTGGTGCGCGAGGGCGTGCGCGCGCTGCTCCGGCCGGTCGAGGACGTCGAGGTGGTGGGCGAGGCCGCCGACGGCCGCGAGGCGATCGAGGCCGCGCGCCGCCTGCGGCCCGACGTGGTGCTGATGGACGTGGCCATGCCGGGCCTGGGGGGGCTGGAGGCCACGCTCGCGCTCCAGCGCGAGTGCCCACGCACGCGCGTGCTGGTGCTCACGCAGTACGAGGACCGCGAGTACGTCACCCGCTTCCTGAAGGCCGGCGCCGCCGGCTACGTGCTGAAGAAGACGGTGGGGGCGGACCTGCCCGCGGCCATCCGCGCCGCGCACCGCGGCGGGCTGGTGCTCGACCCCGAGGTCGCCCGCGCCGCGGTCGATCCGCCGGCGGCGGACCCCGCGGCGGGCGAGGACGCGTACGAGACGCTCACCGACCGCGAGAAGCAGGTCCTGAAGCTGGTGGCCGAGGGGCGGGCCAACAAGGAGATCGCGGACGTGCTCGGCATCACCGTGAAGACCGCCATGACCCACCGCGCGCACGTGATGCAGAAGCTCGACCTGCACGACCGCACGGAGATCGTGAAGTTCGCCCTGCGCAAGGGCGTGATCCGGCTCTGAATCGCCACTTGCCGAGGCGGTCGGGCGAGGGTGACCGCCGTTTCGCGACCGACGAAAACGGGTACGGGCACGGACGGCCGTACCCGTGAGGCGTACCCGTACCCACCCGTTGAGACGCGGCCCTATCCCTGTGGCCGACTCCTAGTAATCGACCCCGATGCTGTACGTCCGCGGCACGGCCAGCGGCGTGACCGCGTAGGGCCGCATCATCTCGTTGTCCTCGTGGTCGATGATGTGGCAGTGCCACACGTAGCCGTGCCCGCCGTTCGGCTCGAACGGATAGAACAGCGCCGGGTCGCCGACGGCCCTGTCCGTGGGCGCGAACCGGACCGCGATCCGCGTCACCTGGCCCGGCAGCATGATCACGGTGTCCTTCCAGCCCGCCTCGTTGGCCGCCGGCGGCGCGGGCACCCCCTTGAGGAACGCGCCCACCGCCGGGTTGCCGCCGACCGCGCCGTCCGCGTTGGGCACGCCGTAGTCGAGGGGCGGGCCGTACCCGTCCGGCATCGCCACGCCGCCGAAGGCCGCGGTGTAAGCCGCGAGGTACTTGCCGAGGTCGAACTTCTGCCGGTTCAGCACCTGCACCTGGGTCAAGTGGGTGTGGATCGGATGGGCGTCGGCGGTCAGGTTGACGATCTCCCAGACCTCGGTCGTGCCTTCGGCGGGCAGCTCGGAGTAGTAGCTGGTGACGCTGCCCACGGTCACCGGCGTGAAGCCGGGCGGCACGGAGCCGTCCGGACGCACGCCGCTCCACTTCGTGTTGTTGAGCACGACCTCCAGCGGCCCGCCGGGATACGCGACGCCGCCCACCAGGGTCGGCAGGCCCATGACCTCGTTGAGCGTGAGCTGGCGCTTCACCGCCGGTGTCACGCCCGGGGCCAGCGTGCCGGTGACCGGGTTCACCAGCCGCACCAGCGGGGCCGTCCGCAGGGGAGCGCCGCTCGCGGGGTCGTAGCTGGTGTCGGGGCCGGTGCCCGCCACGACGCGGAGCTGCAGGAGACGCCCAAGGGTCGCCCCGTTGACCGTGGCGCCGTTGGGATACGGCGTCTTGGCGACGTTCTTGATGACGAGCGTCGTGCCGGGGGCGAGGCCGGCGAAGTCGATGATCACGTCCGCGCGTTCACCCGGCATGATCACCAGCCTCTGGAGCTGGGGCTTGAGGGCGTTCGGGTCGATCTTCACCGGGAAGTCGAGATAGCCGCCGTCGGTCGCCACCTGCCACAGCGCGGGGCCGTTCACCTTGGTCACCGGGTTGGTGAGGAACAGCTCGTACGTCCGCGCGTTCGACCCGTTCAGGAACAGGAAGCGATACCGCTTCGGCTCCACGTTGAAGAACGGCCACACCTTGCCGTTGACCGCGATCGTGTCGCCGGTGAACTCCGGCACCCAGAACGGGTGGTCGGGGTTCGGGACGAACGGCACCCCGGCGTGGAAGTAGAGCTGGCCGGTGGTGTCGAACGAGCGGTCCTGGATCACGAGCGGGACGACCGGCGGCAGGTTGGCGGGGTCGTTGGGCGGGTCGGTGAGCACGTATCCGCCGGCGAGGCCGGCGTAGACGTTGAGCCGGGTGGCGCCCAGCGTGTGGTCGTGGAACCAGATCGGCGCCGCTTCCTGCGTGTTCGGGTACCGGTAGACGGCATCGTTCGCGGTGCCGGTGCCCGGGAAGCTGTAGAAGCCGTGCCCCCGGCTGCTCCCGTCGCTGGTGAACCAGGCGTCGGGCCCGCCGTCGAGCTGCGGCGGCACCTCGCCGCCGTGCAGGTGCACGACGGCGGGAATGGGGCCCGCGTAGTTCTGCGCGCACTCGCCCACCGGGGGCTGCCCGGGGAACATCGTGGCCTGGTGCGCGCAGTGGTTGGCCTCCGCGTGGAGCGGGTCGGCCCAGTGGAGCGTCTGGTCGGTGGACCGCTTGTACGCGAGCACGTTGCTGGCGGCGGTCGTGCCCAGCTCGTTGAGGAACGTGATCTTCGTTGGTGTGCCGCGCGTGGCCACGATCACCGGTCCGATGTAGGTCGGCTGCGTGGTCTGCGGGCACGGGCCCGGGCTGTAGCCCCACACCCAGGTCTCCGGCGCGACCGCCGGCGCGAACGTGCCGGTGGGCAGCACGTTCGCCTTGAACTCGCACATGCGCAGGGTCAGGTCGCTGGCGCCCGACACGATCGCCGGGATCGGCAGCGGGTCCACGAACTGCGGGATCGCGGCTCCGGGCAACGGCGTCTGCACCTGCGCCTCGGCGGTGCCACCCAGCAGCCAGGTCAACACGGCGGCGGTCGCCACCGCGCCGCGACGGTCGCGCAAACTCATCTCGAACCTCCTGCATCAGCCCCGGAGGGCTGGCCAAGGCGTTCCGTTTGTCCAGGGGGAGAGGCCCGCGCCGCCCGCGGGCGGGGCCACGGCGGCCCGCCCGATCAGGGGCGGGCCGAAGGGATCCGTTCAGGAGGGAAGGTTACGCTCGGCTCGTTCGGCCACCATGAACCGTTCGCACGACCCGGGCGGATCGGACGTACGGCATTGTCCCGACACGGAATCCGGGCTCAGGCCGCCTTGCGCGCGGGGACCGTCGCGCGCGGGCGCCCGGCCGCGGTGCGGGCCTTCCGCACGATCTCCCGCCCCGCCATCATGAAGCCCATCAACGGCAGGAACATCACCAGCGCCGCGCCCATCGCCGGCGCCAGCGCCAGCATCGCGAGCACCGGCACCTTGAAATAGCGCTCGTCGCGCCCGCCGGGGAGCACGCCACCCTCGCCGGACAGGGTCACCATCTCCCAGGCCGACTTGCGCCAGTAGAAGCCCGCCGGCACCTTGCTTCCGCCTGTCCACCGTGTCATGGCCGCCTCCTTCGTCACACCGAAGATGGGGCGGCCGGCGGCCGGAAACCATCGGGCCGCGGACCGAGACCGGGCGGCGGGAGGACCGAGCGGCCCCCGGTCGGCGGCCCGAGCGCTATTTCTTGGCCGGGACCTGCTTCTGCAGCCAGGCGATCAGCGCGCCGAGCTCCTCGTCGCTGCCCGTGAACGGCTTCACGTGCTTCTTGTTGTTGACGTCGGCGTTGCGGCGCA
>DATBIZ010000218.1:0-6522 GCA_036556645.1 Vicinamibacteria bacterium
TCGACCATCGCCTTCTTGATGGCTTCGAGGCCCGCGTCGGGGCCCTTGACGTTCCGCGCCTGGATCAGGCCGCAGCGCACTACCCGGGGCATCTGGCCTCCTTCGTCGCCACCGTCTCGTGAGGAAAGGCCATTATGCCCCCCCGGCGGGAGGGACAGCTACCCGCGGAGCAGCTTGCGGAAGACCCCGCGCGGCTCGTCGCCGCCTTCGAGCTGCGCGACCAGCTCCACCGCGCCGCCATGCCTCGGGTCCTTGTCCAGGATCTGGCGCAGGTGCTCGAGCGCGCGCGTCTTCAGGCCGCGGTCCCGGTAGAGGATGGCCAGGCGCAGCCGCGCCTCCACGTTGGCCGGGTTCTCCTCGAGCACGGCCATCAGCTCCTGCTCGGCGGACTTCCCCGCGCGCGGCGTCTTCGCGTATGCCTCGGCCAGCAGCAGCCGGGCGCGCTGCCGCAGCAGCCCGCCGGCGATGGCCACCACGCCTTCCAGGAGGCCGATCGCCTCCCAGTGCCGGCCTTCGCCCAGGCGCTCCTGGGCCGCGTGCAGCACCGCCTCCGCGCTCCTCGCCTGCTCGGCCGGATCGCGCGGCACGTCCGCGGCGGCGCTGGCCGCCCGCATGCGGTCGAGCGTCAGCTCGTAGCTCTGCCGCAGCGCCGGCCGCCGCAGCGTCTCGTAGGCTTCGCTGACCCGGGTGAAGACCGCGTCGAGCTGGTCGCGCAGGTCGCCCAGCGCGGGGTCGTGCTGCACGTCGGGATGGAAGCGGCGCGCCTGGCGGTAGTAGGCGGAGATCACCGCGGCGTGCGAGGCGTCGCGCCCGATCTCGAGCACCTGGAAGTAGTCGCGGCTGGCCAGGCCGTGATACGCGTCGAGGATCTCGGCGCGCCGCGCGTCCGCGGGCCGGGCCGCGTCGTCCGCCGCGCCGGGGAGGTACTCGACGATGCCGGTGCAGAGGAGCCCGAACAGGCTCCGCTCCGCCTCCTCCTGCGGAAACGGCGTCATCTGGAAGATCTGCCGCGCGCTGGTCAGGCCGTCCACCCGCGAGAGCAGGAACCCGTCGGCCGGGCTCAGCGTGATGCGCTGGAAGCGCAAGAGCGGGTCCGGGGAGAGCGCCAGCACGCGGTCCAGGTCGCCGATGCCGTAGCGGACGACCTCCGCGTTGCGCACGCGGCGCACCGCCTCCAGGATCATCTGGCCGGTGGAGAGCCTCAGCGTCAGGTCGAAGTCGGCGGGGGCCGGGACGTCCTGGTCCTCGAACGCGCACATGCCCTCGGTCCAGGCGAACACGCGCAGCAGGTGCTCGCGCACCTGGAGCGCCAGCGCGTCCTCGAGCTGCCCGCGGTCGATCACGCCGAGCTCCACGAGCACCTGGCCGAGGCGCTTGCGCGTGTCCCGCACCAGGGCGGTCGCGCGGTCGAGGTCGGCCTGCTTCAGCAGGCCCTGCCCGACCATGATCTCGCCCAGGTGCGCCTGCGGCACCGAGGACTGGCCGTGGACGATGTGCCCCTTCCGGAAGCGCACCGCGTAGCGCTCTTCGCCGCGCGTGAACACCAGCAGCCCGGACCTCCGGCCGACGTAGACGTCGCGGAGCATCCCCGGCAGCACTCCCTCGGAGAGCAGCCCTCGCATGCGGCGCAGAGACTAGCCGCGGGCGCGCGCGCGCGCAAACGCAACCGTTGCGCGTGTGAGCGTTCGCATAACATCGGGGCCCATGACCCACGACGGCCGGCTCGTGCGGGCGATCGGGCGGTGGGACTTCACCGCGCTCGTGGTCAACGGCGTGATCGGCAGCTCCGTGTTCGGCATGCCGGCGGTGCTCGCCGCGCTCACCGGCGCCTGGAGCCCGCTGGCGGTGCTGCTCGCCGCCGCCGGCATCCTGGCCATCGTGCTCTGCCACGCCGAGGTGGCGAGCCGCTTCCGCGAGGCGGGCGGCACGTACCTCTACGCGAAGACCGCGTTCGGGTCGTTCGTGGGCTTCCAGGCCGGATGGCTCAGCTTCTGGATCCGGGTCACGTCCATGGGAGCGAACCTCAACGTGTTCGTCAGCTACTTCGCGGAGATGGTGCCCGCGGCGGGCCGGCCCCTCGGCCGCGCGGCGACCATGGTCGTGGTCACGGCGCTGGTCACGCTGGTCAACCTCCGCGGCGTGCGCCAGAGCGCGCGCACCGTGGACGTGTTCGTGGTGGCCAAGCTCGCGCCCCTGGTGGGCCTGGTCCTCTTCGGCCTCTGGCACGTGTCGCGCGAGGTGCTCGCGACCCAGGCCGTGGCCCGGCCGGACTGGACGCAGGCGGTCCTGCTCCTGGTGTTCGCGTTCGGCGGCTTCGAGGCGGCGCTGGTCCCCGCCGCCGAGGTGCGGGATCCACGCCGGGACGCCGCGTTCTCGCTGATCGTCGCCCTGGGGATCGTGGCGTCCGTGTACATGCTGGTGCAGCTCGCGGTGGTGGGGCTGGTGCCGGGCGCGGCCTCCGCCCCCGCGCCGGTGGCGGCGGCGTACGGGGTGCTGCTGGGCGCGGCGGGCGTCACGCTGGCCAGCGTGGCGGCCATGGTCTCGACCTACGGCTGGACGCTGGGCTCCGTGCTGACGAGCCCGCGCATCGTCTATTCGATGGGCGAGCGGGGCGACCTGCCGGCGTGGCTGGGGCACGTGCACCCGCGGTTCCGGACGCCGGACGTGGCGATCGTGGCCTACGCGGCCGCCGGCCTGCTGTTCGCGCTCTCGGGAGGATTCGCCGCCAACGCCACCCTCTCCGCGATCGTGCGGCTCGTCACGTACGGCCTCGTCTGCGCGTCGCTGGTCGCGCTGCGCCGGCGGCCCGACGTGACGCCGCCCGCGTTCCGGCTGCCGGCGGGTCCGGTGGCCGCGGCCCTGGGGCTCGCGTTCTGCGCCTGGCTCGTCTCCACCCGGACCTTCGGCCAGGCGTGGATCCTGGGCGGGCTGATCGCCCTGGGCGCGGCCTTCTGGGCCGCCCGGCGCGGGGGCGCCGCCGGGGCGGGGGGGAGCCCCGCCGTTTGAACGCGCGCCCGCGGAGCGCGACAATGCGTCCGCCGATGAGCCTGCCCACTTCCGGGGACGTGGACAGCCAGGTCGGGACGCTCCTGCGCGAGAACGGCGGGCTCGGCGCGCTGGTGCTCGACTTCGTGCCGCTGGGTCGCATCGAGCGCGGCTTCGGGGAGGGCGCCTACCACGCGCTGCACGCGCACATCGAGGCCCTGATCGCGGAGCTGAGGGGCAGCGTCCGCGAGGGCGACCTGATCACGCGCGACGAGCGGAACCCCGACCGCTACGTCGTGTTCCTGGGCCGGCGCCGCGACCCCTCGCTGCCGTTCAACACCGCGGACCTGCGCCGGCTGGCCGAGCGGGTGGAGCGGCAGATCGGCCCGCGCGTGGCGCGCCTGATGACGACCTACGTGCGCGAGAAGAGCGCGGTGAACGTCGGGTACGGGTTCCTGCTCCACAACCCGGTGGAGAGCCTCGACCGCCAGGTGCGGCGGCTGCTCGAGGACTGCGTGGCCTCGGCGGATCTGCGCCGGCAGCTCGCCCAGCGCGACGAGCGCGAGGCCCTGGTCGAGATCATCTACAACCGGCAGATGTGGACGGCGTTCCAGCCCATCGTGGAGATGCCCTCGGGCAAGCCGATGGGCTACGAAGGGCTGTCGCGGGGCCCGCGCGGCAGCGAGCTGGAGTCGGCCGGCGCGCTGTTCGGCGCGGCGCACCGCCACGACGAGGGCGACGAGCTCGAGCGCGCCTGCCGGAGGCAGATCTTCAACGACTGGCAGGCCTTCGGCGCGCCCGGCCGCCTGTTCATCAACACGGTGCCGGCGACGGTGCGCGACCCCAGCTTCATGGGGCGCGGCGTGCTCGACTACCTCGGTCCCACCGTCTCCCCCCAGCTCGTCACCCTGGAGATCACCGAGAAGCACATGATCGAGAACATGAACCTCTACCGCGAGGCCATGCACTCGTTCCTGGACCTCGGGTTCACGTTCGCGATCGACGACGTGGGCGCCGGCTACTCCGGCCTGGAGACGATGGCCACCCTCGGCGCGACCTTCTTCAAGATCGACATGGGCCTGGTGCGCGACGTGCACCAGAAGCGGGTCAACCAGCAGGTGGTCAAGGCGATCCTCGACATGGGCACCGGCGTCGGGGCCACCGTGATCGCGGAGGGCATCGAGACCTCCGAGGAGGCGGAGGCCCTCCAGGCCCTGGGCGTGCGCTACGCGCAGGGCTACTTCTTCGGCCGGCCGCAGGACCCGCGGGCCTCGGCCCCGGCGGCCGCCCGGGCCGCGTCTTAGCGAATCGTTTGTAGTCCCTTCAGGACTTCTCCCCGGCCGCGCCCTACCTTCCGGGATGAAGGCGGCGCCGTGCGCCGCCGAGGAGGAGACCTTGGCCGAAGCCGCCACGTTCCAGGACGCCCGCCGCGAGCTGGGCCTCACCGCGTCGCTCGAGAAGCGCGCGCTCTGCTGGCTCGCCGCGCGGATGCCGGCCGCCGTGAACTCGGACCACCTGACCGCGCTCGGGCTGCTGGCGATGGTGGCGGCGGGCACGGCCTATGCGCTCAGCGGCCGCCACCCGTGGCTGCTGCTCGCGGTGAACGCCCTGCTGGTCGTGAACTGGTTCGGCGACAGCCTCGACGGCACGCTGGCGCGCTTCCGCAACCGCTGCCGGCCGCGCTACGGGTTCTACGTGGACCACGTCGTGGACACGTTCGGCGCGCTCTTCCTGCTGGGCGGCCTCGCGCTCTCCCCGTACATGAGCGCGTGGGCGGCGGCGGCCGTGCTCGTCGCCTACTTCATGCTCGCCATCCACGTGTACCTGGCCACCTACTCGCTCGGCGTGTTCAAGATCGCCTTCGGCGGCCTGGGCGGCACCGAGCTGCGCCTGGTGCTGGCGGCGGTGAACGCGCTGATCTTCGTGTGGCCGAGCGTGACCGTGGCCGGGGTGACGGTCCTGCTCCTGGACGTGGCCGGCGTGCTGGTGGCGCTCGGGCTGATGATCACGCTGGTGGTCGCGGTCGGCCGGGCGACGCGGACGCTCTACAACCTGGAACGGCTCTGACGTAAGCCGCACGGGCGCCGGGAGCGCCGTCCGTCAGGGCGCGGCCGCCAGCACCTGGCCGGCTCGCAGCAGCTCCGTGGCGGCGTCGGCCTCCTGGGGCGGCGCCAGGTGGAAACCCTGCACGGCGCCGCAGCCGAGCGCGCGCAGGCGCTCGAGCTGCTCGGCGGTCTCGACCCCGTGGGCCACCACGTCCATGTCGAGGCCGCGGGCGAGCGCGATCGCCGAGCGCACGACCCGCGGCTCGCCGGGGCCATCGCCGACGCCCTGCACGAAGCTCCGGTCGATCTTGACGCCGCGGATCGGGAAGCGGTGCAGCGCGCCGAGCGAGGAGTAGCCGGTGCCGAAGCGGTCGAGGACGACGCGCACGCCCAGGCCGGACAGCGCCTCGACCACCGCCGTGCCGCTGTCCACCTCCTCGGCCAAGGAGGCCTCCGTGAGCTCGACCTCGATCGCCGCGGGCGGAGCGCCCGTCTCGCGCAGCGATTCCTCGATCTCGGCCGCGAGCCCGTGATGGCCGAGCTGGCGCGCGGACACGTTGACGCCCACGCGCAGCGCATGGTCGAGGCCGGACTGCCGCCAGGCGCGGAGCTGACGGCAGGCCTCGGTGAACACCCACCGCCCGAGCGGCACGATCAGGCCCGTCTCGTCCGCGAGCGGGATGAAGTCGTCGGGCGCGAGCAGCCCGCGCAGCGGGTGCGCCCAGCGCGCGAGGGCCTCCATGGCCACGATGCGCCCGGACGCCAGCGACACCACCGGCTGGTAGAAGAGGCGCAGCTCGGCGCGGTCGAGGGCGCGGCGCAGGTCGGCCTCCAGCCGCAGCAGGTGCGCCGCCCGCTCCTGCATCGAGCGGTCGAACACCTGCTGGTGGCCGCGGCCCCGCGCCTTGGCGCGGTACATGGCCACGTCGGCGTCGCGCAGCATGTCCGCCGCCCGCTCGTAGTGCCGTGGGCCGAGGGTGATGCCCACGCTGGCCGTCACGTCCACGTCGCGGCCTTCGACCGAGAACGGAGCGGCGAGATCGGAGAGGATGCGCGAGGCGGCGCGCGTCGCGTCGGCGGGCCCTTCCACCTCCTCGATCAGGAACGCGAACTCGTCTCCGCTCAGCCGCGCCACCGTGTCCACGCCGCGCAGGCAGGCCTGCAGCCGCTCGGCCAGCGCGCGCAGCAGCTCGTCGCCGGCGGCGTGGCCGCGCGTGTCGTTGACGGCCTTGAAGCGGTCCACGTCCAGGAACAGCACGGCGAACAGCTTGTCCGGCCGGCGCTTCGCGCGCTCCAGCGCCTGCTCGAGCCGGTCCATGAACAGCGCGCGGTTGGGCAGCCCGGTCAGCGGATCGTGCAGCGCGTCGTGCTGCAGCCGCTCCTCCAGCCGCTTCCGCTCGGTGATCTCGTGCAGGCTGCCGGTCACGCCGACCACCTCGCCGCGCTCGTCGCGCCACGGCGCGAACGAGCCCGTCACCCAGCGCACCTGGCC
>DATBIZ010000219.1:0-4655 GCA_036556645.1 Vicinamibacteria bacterium
GTCCACGACGTTCGTGTAGCCGGCGGACTCCAGCATGGCCGCCGCGCGCGCCGACCGGCCGCCGGCCTTGCAGCCGATCACGAGCCGCGTGTCGGGGGGGAACGCCTTCTGCATGACGGCCAGGAACTCGGGGTTGGGCGCCATGCCGCCCGGGCCCATGTGCATCAGCGGCACGTTGTACGCGCCCTCGGGATGGCCGGCCTGGAACTCCGGCACCGAGCGCACGTCCACGTGGACGTAGCCCTCGCGCTCGATCAGCTCGCGGGCTTCCTGCGGCGAGACGCGCCGGAACATGGGTGACCTTGGTTATAGCACGCGCAGCAGGCGCGCCACGGCCTCCTCGAACTCGGCCGGCCGCGGCAGCAGGCTGAGCACCAGGAACGCCTCGTGCGGGAAGTCGAAGAAGTACCCCGGGTGGACCAGCACGTGCTCGTGCGCGAGCAGCGCGAGCACGCGCTCCTCCTCGCCGAGCGTGGCCGGGATGCGCAGCACCGCCGACCAGCCCCCTTCGGGCTCGAGCAGCGTGGCGGCGGTGCCGGCCACGCGCCGGCGGAGCGCGGAGAGGTTGGCCGCGACGCGCGCGGAGATCGGCGCGCGCAGGGCCGGGGCGCGGGCGAGGAGGACGGGCGCCGCGCGCTGGACCGGCGTGCCGACGGAGAGGTACGTGTCCGCGATCATCTCCAGCCGCGCCAGGGCCTCGGTGCGGAGGACGGCCGGACCGGCGGCCGCGATCCAGGCCAGCTTGAGCTGCGGCAGCCCGCAGGACTTCGACAGCCCGCCGAGCGCGAACGCGAGCGCGGGCCCGTCCACGGCGAGCGTAGGGCCGGCGCCGCCGGCCCACGCGTAGTCGGCGAACACCTCGTCGGCGATCAAGGCCAGGCCCGTGCGCGCGGCGAGCGCGTGCAGCGCCGCCGCCTCGTCCGCCTTGACGAAGGACCCGGTCGGGTTGTTCGGGCTCACCACGATCACCGCCCGCGTGCGCGCGCCCACCTCCGCCTCCAAGCCGCGGAGGTCGATGCGCCACTCGCCGTCGTACACGAGCGGGTAGGGCCGCACGGCCACGCCCTCCAGGCCGGCGAGGTAGTCGAAGAGCGGGTAGCTCGGCCGGGGCACGAGCACCTCGTCGCCGGGGTCGCAGAGCAGCTTGAACAGGAACGCGTAGGCCTCGCTGGTGCTGGCCGTGAGCACCAGGCGGCCGGGCTCCACGCGCGCGCCGCGCCGCGCGTAGTCGTCCGACACGGCCGCGCGCGCGGAGGCCAGGCCGCGGGGGTCCGGCTCGTAGGCGAGCGCGGCCGGGTCCGCCAGCGGCGCCAGGACGTCGGGCGCCGCGGGCAGCCCGACCCGCGTCGGGTTGGTCTCGGTGAGGTCGAGCACGGCCGTGCCGGCCGCGCGCAGGCGCGCGCTCAGCGCGGCGAGCCGGTTCGCGGTGAGGTCCCAGCGCGTGCGGGCGGAGAACATGGGCAGATCCTAGAGTAGAGTCACGCCCTCGACGACGCACATGAGAGCGGATCCGCCGACGCGCGAGCACGAGCGGCTGGCTGGCCTCCACGGCGAGGTGGCCGGCTGGCGGCGATGGGGCCCCTACGTGGCCGACCGCGCCTGGGGCACCGTGCGCGAGGACTACAGCGCGGACGGCGACGCCTGGGGGTTCTTCCCCCACGACCTCGCGCGCAGCAAGGCCTACCGCTGGGGCGAAGACGGCCTGGCCGGCCTCTGCGACCGCTACCAGATCCTGGTGCTGGCGCTGGCCTTCTGGAACGAGCGCGACCCGATCCTCAAGGAGCGCCTGTTCGGCCTCGTGCCGTCGGAGGGCAACCACGGCGAAGACGTCAAGGAGTGCTACTTCCACCTCGACAACACGCCCACGCACTCCTACATGAAGATGCTCTACAAGTACCCGCAGCGCGAGTTCCCCTACGCGCGGCTGGTGGCGGAGAACCGCGCGCGCGGCGGGCGCGGCCGCGAGTTCGAGCTCGCGGACACCGGCGTGTTCGACGACGGCCGCTACTTCGACGTGTTCGTCGAGTACGCGAAGGCCTCGCCGGACGACGTCGCGGTGAGGGTCACCGCGCACAACCGCGGCCCCGAGCCCGCGCCGCTGCACGTGCTCCCGCACCTGTGGTTCCGGAACACGTGGGGCTGGGACGAGCAGCCGCGCGCGGAGCCGATCGTCTACGAGGCCCATCCCGGAAGCGCGTTCCGGGCCCTCCTCGCCGACGACCGCGCGGCGGAGCCGCCGCCGAACCTGCCCTTCATCTACCGGCTCGGACCGCGGCACCTCTACGCGCCCGCGGGCGGCGAGGCGCTCTTCACCTGCAACGAGACCAACGCGCCGCGCGTGTTCGGCCCCTGGGCGCGCAGCCGGCGGCCGCACGTCAAGGACGCGTTCCACCGCTACGTCGTGCAGGGCGAGAAGGACGCGGTCAACCCGGACGGCACCGGCACCAAGGCCTGCCTGCGCTATCGGTTCGAGGTGCCGCCCGGAGAAGCGGTGACGCTGCGGCTGCGGCTGGCGCCCGCGGAGATGGAGGACCCGCTCGGCGAGGTGGACGCGATCGTGCGCGCGCGCGAAGCGGAGGCGGACGCGTTCTACGCGGCCGTGCACCCGGCCCACGCGACCGAAGACGAGAAGCGCGTGCAGCGCCAGGCGTTCGCCGGGCTGCTCTGGTCCAAGCAAATCTACCTGTTCGACGTGAACGTGTGGCTCGAGGGCGACGACGCGCGGTGGCCCCCGCCGGCCTCGCGCCTGCACATCCGCAACCTGCACTGGCGGCACCTCAACTCGATGCGGGTGATGACGGTCCCCGACAAGTGGGAGTACCCGTGGTTCGCGGCCTGGGACCTGGCGTTCCAGTGCGTGCCGCTCGCGATCGTGGACCCCGCCTTCGCCAAGGAGCAGCTCTGGCTGCTGCTCTTCGAGCAGTTCCAGCACCCCTCGGGGCAGATCCCGGCCTACGAATGGGAGTTCTCCGACATCAACCCGCCCGTGCACGCCTGGGCGGTCTGGCGCGTCTACAACATGGACCGCCTGCGCTCGGGGGTGGCCGACCGCGAGTTCCTCGAGAAGTGCTTCCACAAGCTGCTGATGAACTTCGCGTGGTGGGTGAACAAGGTGGACCGCGAGGGCAACAACGTGTTCGAGGGCGGCTTCCTGGGCCTCGACAACATCACCGTGTTCGACCGCAGCGAGCGGCTGCCGGGCGGGGGCGTGCTGGAGCAGTCCGACGGCTCGGGCTGGATGGGCATGTTCTGCCTGAACCTGATGCGCATCGCGCTGGAGCTGGCGCGCGAGAACCACGCCTACGAGGGCCTGGCCACCAAGTTCTTCCAGCACTACATCTACGTCGGCGTGGGCATGAAGAACATGGGGGGCCGCGCCTACCAGCTCTGGGACGAGGACGACGGCTTCTTCTACGACGTGCTGCGCTACCCGGACGGCGCGTTCGAGAAGTTCCGCGTGCGCTCGCTGGTGGGGCTGATCCCGCTCTACGCGGTGGAGCGCCTCGAGGAGCGGTGGATCGAGCCCTTCCCCGAGTTCCACGCCAACTTCCACTGGTTCCTGAACAAGAAGGCGCACGTGGTGCAGGGCGTCTGCCACCCCGTGGACCGCCAGGACCAGCGCGTCAACGTCTGCGCGGTGGTGGACGAGGAGCAGATGAAGGCGATGCTGCGCCGCGTGCTCGACCCGGAGGAGTTCCTCTCCGACTGGGGCCTGCGCAGCATGTCCCGCTTCCACCACGGGCACCCGTTCCGGGCCGGGGGCGGCCGCGAGGTCCGCTACGAGCCGGCGGAGTCGGACGAGAAGATCAAGGGCGGCAACTCGAACTGGCGGGGGCCGGTGTGGCTGCCGACCACCTTCCTGATGATCGAGTCGCTGCGGAAGCTGGGCACCGCCTACGGCCCCACCCTGCGCGTGCCGGCCTTCGGCGCGGACGGGCCGCCGCGCACGCTATGGGAGGTGGCGCACGACATGGCCGACCGCGTGATCCGGATCTTCACCGCGGGCCCCGACGGCCAGCGTCCCTTCAACGGATCGGCGTGGCGCTTCAAGGACGACCCCCACTGGCGCGACCTGGTGCTGTTCCACGAGTACTTCGACGCGGAGACCGGCGAGGGGCTCGGCGCTTCGCACCAGACCGGCTGGACGGCCCTGGTCGCCGCCCTGATCGACGAATGGCGCCGCCCGCCCCAAGCCTCGTCGCGCTGACGCGAACCCAGAGGGCGCGCGCGCTCGATCAGGGCCCGAAGTGCAGGGTGAGGCGGTTCGACTCGACGCCCTGCTGGCGGACCCAGAAGTCGGAGCTGCCCACGCCCAGGACCTTCAGCCGCCGCTGGTGCGTGTGGCCGCCCCCGACGTTGACCAGGAAACCGTTCGTCCAGTTGAAGGTCGGCGGGCGCCCCCCGTTGGTGTCGTTTCCGTCGACATCCTTGGCGGTCACGTCGATGCGCGCGTACCAGCCGACCGGGATCGGGTCGGTCGGTCTCGGGTTCGCGATGAACTTCCCGAAGCCGTCCTCGACCGTGTAGAGGCGCAGCGTCAGCCGCACGGGCGGGTTCGTGTTGGTGACCGCCTCTTCGCAGTCCTCGCACGCTTCCGGGGTCGGCGACGCGCTCGGGCTCGGCGTCGGCGTCGCCTCGGGAGTGGGGGTGGGCGT
>DATBIZ010000220.1:0-6109 GCA_036556645.1 Vicinamibacteria bacterium
CCGAGCGCCGGCAGCAGCGCGAACGGCGCCAGCGCCACCCCCACCGCTCCACCCAGCGTGTTCGCCAGGTACAGGCGCCCGAAGCTCCCCCGCATCCCGCCGGCCTGGCGCGCCAGGAACGCGACCGCGAGGGGTACGGCCGCGCCCATCAGGACCGTGGTGGGCAGGAGGACGACCGCGGCCGCGCCCGCCTGCGCCATCACGTCGGCCACGCCGGCGAGCCCGAACCGCGCGGCCGCCGCGGCATAGGCCAGCGGCAGCAGGCGCAGCAGGGGAACGGTCAGGAGCGCGGTCGCCCCGATCGCCATCTCCACGTGCGCGTAGGCGCGCAGCGGATCGCGCGCGGGGCGGCGGGCGGCCAGCATCCCACCGAGCGCGAGCCCGCCCATGAACGTCGCGAGCACCAGGGAGACGGCGTCGGTGGTGTTGCCGAAGACGAGGCCGAACGAGCGCAGCCAGAGCGACTGGTAGACCAGCGCGGACGCGCCGGAGACGCCGACCAGCACCGTGAGGCGGCGGCGGGACCCGTTAACCGGATCGGTCTGGGCCATCGCCTTCCGACTGTAAGCGATGGCCCAGACCTGCTCGGTCCGGAGGCGGCGGCGTGGTCCGGTGCTAGAAGCCGGCGGCCACCGCGGCCTTGAACTCGGTGAAGCGGGCGCCCTCGAAGCGCTGGTTGGCGGCGCCGGAGCGCACCGTGTTCAGGTCCGCCTTCACGTACAGGCCCTGGGTGACGCGGACGTTCACGCCGTAGACGAACATGCGGGCCTGGTCGTCGCCGAGCCCGGTGTGCGGGTCGAGGTACTCGTAGCGGACGTAGGGCGTGTACCGGTCGCGGATGCGGTAGTACACCATCGCCGTGGCGGCCCAGCGGTTCGTGCGGGCGGCGCGGGACGGGTCGAGGTGGCCACGGACGTATTCGGCCTCGAAGCCCAGCGCCCCCGGCACGAAGGAGGCGTGCGCGCCGTAGCTGAACCAGCTCGTGCGCCCGCCGCCGTCCTCGCCGTCGCCGTTCATCTCGGTCAGGTGGTCGGAGTAGACCGACGCGCCGAGCGAGAACGTGCGCGTCGGGCTCACGCGCAGGCGGGCCGTCACCGCCTTCTGGCCGTTGTCGTCCTCCTCGAACGGGTTCGTGTTCTCCTGCATCCCGTTGGTGAGCTGGACGACGTAGTCGAGGTCCACGTTCGACACGTGCGCGTTGCCGAGCACGGCCAGGCCGCTGCCCCAGCGCGGGTAGAAGCGGAGGTCGGAGCCGAACTTCTCGTTCTTGTTGGTGCTGAGGGGCTCCTTGACGGAAAGGAACGCCGGCTTCGCGGTGTGGATCTCGTTGTAGATGCCGAAGTGCGTGAACATCTTGCCCGCGCGGAGCTTCAGCCAGTCGCGGGCGTCGTACTCCACGAACGCGTACTCGATGGCGACGTTGCCGAAGGCCTCCTCGGTGGCCGTGCCGTGCTCCCAGGTGAGGTCCGCGGCCACGCGCAGACGCGGGGCGGGCGTGATGTTGAGCACGAGGTCGAAGAGGTCCGCGTCGAGCGAGCCGTGCGGGTCGCCCACGCCGTCGTCGAGCAGCTTCTCGAACTCGAGGCTCGAGTAGCCGTTGATCGTGATCTTCTCCGAGAGCTGCGCCGCCGCGTCGGCGGGGCTCAGCAGCAGCGCGGCCAGGAACGCACCGGCGAAGAGGCGGGCCTTCACTTCACCACCGTCACGGCCTTCACGCCGGTGGGGAGGGCGAGGTCCGCGGAGACGTAGCCGATCGCGCCCTCGGTGCCGCGCACGAACTCGACCACCGCCGCGTCGGACGGCCGCACCGGCGGCGGCACTTCGCGGCCGGAGAAGGTCTGCCGCAGCCAGTACTCCTGGAGCTGTCCCGGCGTCTGGCCCAGCACCTCGCGCGTGAACTGCTGCCGCACGGGCGAGGTGAGCGTCTGGTCCACCGGCTGCGCGGGCGCGCCGCTGTCCCAGCGGCGGGTGGTCTTCAGGAAGAGCCGGGCCACGTCCTGCGCCGCGAGGTGCTCGGCCGGGTTGGCGCGGTTGACGATCACGCGGTAGCCGGCGATGTCGCTCGAGGCGAGGGCGGTCGGAACCGCCGCCGCCATCGCCCCGAGCGCGAGGGACGCCACGACCTTGCGCACGTTTGCCGCTCCTTTCATCACATCACTCGCGCACGATCTCGAACAGGGTCGTCGTGCCGCTGATCTCGAACCCGACCGCGAGCAGGGGCCGGCCGTTGGGGCTGTCCCCGGCCGGGATGAAGGCGAGCCCCTCCGGGCCGAGGTCGCCCGCGGTGCCCGCCACGGGGTCGCCGCCGAAGTCGCGCGTGTTCACGTATTGCACCCATGCGGGACGCCGCGGGTCGGTGACGTCGTAGACCACGATGCCGCCCACGCGCTCGAGGCCGATGAACGCGTACCGGCGGCCGTGCACCTCGCCCACCGCCACGCCCTCCGGCTCCGGGCCCTTGTCGTCGCTGCGGCTGTCGAAGGAGCCGTTCTCCTCGTTGTCCGAGTTGAACTCGGCGGGCAGGGCGGCCGCGGTGATCCGCTCCAGCGCGTCGCCGCTGTCGAACACCAGCCCGCCGAGGGCGTTGCGGATGGAGAAGGAACGACCGCCGAACGAGAAGAGCCGGTCGTAATCGCCGTCGCCGTCCGTGTCCCCCATCGTGCTCGTGATCTTGAGGCGGCCCAGGGCGCTGCTGGCCTGCAGGGCGGCCGCGTCCGGGAAGGCGGTGGGATCCAGCGTCACGCCGCCCACCCTCGCCTCCTCGTCGAACGCGCTCCAGGCGCGGGTGTCGCCCTCGTTCGCGAGCACCAGGTAGGGCAGCCCGCCGTGCTCGAACATCGCGATCGAGTCCGGGAGGTACATCCCGCTCACGCGCCAGTTGCGGATGTTGATCCCGCCGTCGCGGTCGCTGGCGTCGAGCGCGTGGCCCGGGCGCGCATGCTCCTTGAACCCGAGCCCGCGGATCGCCATCACCCGCGCGCGCGCCACGTCCACGAACGCCAGCGCGTTGTTCTCCTGCAGGGTCACCCAGGCCACGCGCGAGTCGGACGACACGGCGATGTACTCCGGCTCGAAGTCCTGGGCCGCGGTCGCGCCGGGGCTGAACACGCGCACGCTGGGCGGCAGCGGCCGGCCGTTGAACGCGGTGAAGGTGGCGGTGCGCACGTCGGACTGGCGCAGGCCGCGCGCGCCGCGCGCGAGGTCGATCACGCTGACCGAGCCCTCCGGGTCCGCCGAGTAGTCGTCCGCGGGCTCGCCCTCGTTCGCCACCAGCACGTAGCGGCCGTTCGGCGTGAAGGTGACCATGTCCGGCAGCGCGCCGACGCTCACCGCGCTGAGGAACCCGCCCTGCGTGTCGTAGAACGCCACCTGGCCACGCTCGGTCTTGACCGCGTTCTCGATGGCCACCGCCACCACGCCGCGGCGCACGGCCACGCTGTTGGCCACCGCGCCGTGCGCGGCCACGTCGATCGCCCCCACCAGGCGTGGAGCCGTCGGGTCAGCGACGTCGAGGATGTCCACGCGGGCTGCGTGCGCGTTCACCACGAACAGGCGCTTCGTGCCGCCGTCGTAGGCGACGATCTCGGCGCCGCCGGCCGCGAACGCGCCCGTCGAGTACGTTCCCAGCGGCCGCAGCTCGACGCGCGCGGAGCCGCCCGCCTGCGCCGGGGCGGCCAGCGCCACCGTCATCGCCAGGGTCCGTGTCAGGGGACCGAAGGACCGGAGCCGAGTCATGAAGTGCCCTCCTTGGGCCGCCGCTGCGGCCGAGGTCGCCGCCGGCAATACAGCGCGTGCAGTTTAGGAACGTTTTATGTATACCGATGTGACATTGATCACGGGGGTATCATCCCGGCCATGAAGTCCCTCCTCTTCTATGGGCTGTGGGCCGTCGCGGTGGCCGCGCCGGCGGCGGAGCGGCCGTGCGCGCGGGAGGTGGTGTTCCGAGACGACTTCGCGGGCTTTCGGCCCGGCTGGCTTTCCCGCCCCGTGATCACCAACGGGACGCTGAACGGCGCCATCCAGGAGTACCACTACCTGCCGCATCGCGGCGTGCCGCTCGGGCCGTGGGCGAACGCGATCTGCTACCTCGACGCGTGGGTCGCGGGCGACGAGGACGGCGTGCCCTACCTGGAGCAACATCTCGTCAACGAGCTGTCGGCGCTGATGACGCCGCTGTTCGTGACCGGCGATCCGGAGTGGGGCGATTACGCGGTGGAGGCGCGCGTGCGGCCCCTTGCGCTCGACGACGCGGTGGGGCTCGCCTTCCGTTACGCGACCAACCGCGACTACTACCTGTTCGCGCTCTCCGGCGGCCAGGAGGCCCGCCTGGCCGTGCGCCTGCCGGTGGAGAAGACGTTCCGGGTGGCCGAGTGGCGCGAGCTGGGACGCGCGCCGTTCGCCTACGACACGCGCCGGTACCACGCGCTGCGTGTCGAGAACGACGGCCCGCGCATCCGCGCGTTCGTGGACGGGCGGCTGCTGATCGAGGTGGAGGACGGCGCGCGGACGACCGGCAAGGCGGGGCTGGCCGCGAACGTGCCCGCGCGCTTCCAGGACTTCCGCGTCAGCGCCTGCGCGGCGTCGCGCACGGCGACGGCCGGGCGCATCCGCGCGCGCGAGGAGGAGCTGGCGCGCCTGCGCGCCGGCAACCCCGCGCCCCGCCTCTGGAGGAAGTTCGACACGCCGGGCTTCGGGGCGGGCCGCAACGTGCGCTTCGGCGACCTCGACGGCGACGGCGTCACGGACATGTTGATCGCGCAGAACGTGCCGCGCGTGCGCGGCGACGCCTTCGACCACATCAGCGCGTTGACCGCGGTCACCCTCCAGGGAAAGGTGCTCTGGCAGCTCGGGCGGCCGGCGCCCGGCAACGGCCTGCTGACCAACGACACGCCCTTCCAGGTCCACGACGTGGACGGCGACGGTCGCAATGACGTGCTGCTGGTGCGCGACTTCAAGCTGCAGCTCCTGGACGGCCGCACCGGCGCCCTCAAGCAGTGGACCTGGATGCCGCCGATGCCGCCCACCGCGGCGTCGCGGCCGTACGCGCTCTACAGCGGCGACTCGATCGTCTTCGCGCGGCTGACCGAGGGCGCGGGCCGCCGCGACATCGTCCTGAAGGACCGCTACCGGCACTTCTGGGCCTTCTCCCGCCGGCTGGAGCCGCTGTGGCAGGGCGCGGACGACACCGGCCACTACCCCTACCCCTTCGACGTGGACGGCGACGGCAAGGACGAGCTGTTCATCGGCCACGCGCTCTGGGACCACGCCGGCCGCCGGTTGTGGTCGCACGAAGGCAGGATGAAGGACCACGTGGACGCCCTCGCCGTCGGCAACTTCTCGCCCGACCCCAAGGCGCCGCCGCGCGTCTACTGGTCGGCCAGCGACGAGGCGTTCGTCATGCTGGACCTGCAGGGGAACATCCTGAAGCAGCACCGCGTAGGACACACGCAGACGGCGGCGGTCGGCAAGTTCCGTCCCGAGGTGCCCGGGCTGCAATACGTCACCACGAACTTCTGGAAGAACCCCGGCGTGATGAGCCTGTTCGACTGGGAGGGGAACCTGCTCGCACAGGCGGAGCCGATCCACACCGGAAGCCCGACCCTTCCCGTGAACTGGCGCGGCGACGGCCAGGAGTTCGTGCTGCTCTCCGGCAACGTGCGGGAGGGCGGCATGGTGGACGGCCAATTCCGGCGCGTGGTGACGTTCCCGGACGACGGGCACCCCGACCTGGCGGCCGCGGTGCTCGACCTGACCGGCGACGCGCGCGACGAGATCGTCCTCTGGGACACCGAGCGCGTGTGGATCTACACGCAGGACGGGCCCCCGCCCGCCGGCCGCGTGTACGCCCCGGTGCGCAACCCGGCGTACAACGACTCGAACTACCGCGCCAACGTCTCGCTGCCGCGCTGGATCGAGGCCGCGGGAAACCCGGCGGTACAATAACGCCCCTCACGAGGAGTCATCGATGAACGATCGGTACGTCCCCGCCGCCCGGGCGGCGGCCGCGCTGTTGCTCGCGCTTGCCACCCCGGCGCCGGCGCAGGAGCCCAGCCACAAGCACTACGAGAAGACGCCGGCGGCCGACCGGCCGGCGCCCACGGGCGAGCTG
>DATBIZ010000221.1:0-4483 GCA_036556645.1 Vicinamibacteria bacterium
GGCGAGCGCGCGCGCCTCGCGCCACGCTCCCCCCGCCGCGCTCTGCCCGAGCCAGGCCCGCATCTGGAAGAGCCAGACCGCGCGGGCCCAGCGCACCACGTCGCGGCCGCGCGCGTCGCTGGTCCACTCGCGCAGCAGCGCCGTGGTCGGCTGCAGCTTGCAGCGGACCGCGGCCTCCAGCGCGCGCTCGAACGCGGCGGCGTCGCCCAGCGCGCTCCCGAGCAGGGTGTCCTCGGAGAGCAGCCGGCGCAGCGCCGCCGGGCGGACGGCGTAGTGCGAGGCGTGGCGCCCGCGGGACGCGAGGGCGGCGCCGGCCAGGTCGAGCGTCACCTTGACCAGGTGGTAGGCGCGGGCCTGGGGGTCCTCCGCCTCGGCCAGGCGCAGCTCCACGATCCGGTTCATCACCAGCTCGAGCGCGTCCTTCGGCGGGATCTCCTCCGGAGCGGGCAGGCGCGCCTCGCGCAGCACGTCCGCCCGCCCCCAGAGCACCTGGCCGTGGTGCAGCAGGTCGTACGCGAAGATCGAGGGCCGGATGGCCGCGCGCAGGTAGTCCACGCCGGCCGGCGCGTATTCGATCGCGGCGGGGGGAGCGTGGCGCGAGGCGCGCGCGCTCGCCTCGCGGCCGAGGGCGGCCATCCGCCGCCGGGCCGCGGCGAAGTCGAAGGGCCACCGCAGCAGGACCAGCAGCTCGACGTCGCCGAGCAGCCGCGGCCCCTCGGGCGCGAACAGCACGCTGCCCTCCCCGCGCGACAGGCTGCCCGTGAGCACCACCGCCTCGAGCGCGTCGGCTCCCTCCGCGGCCAGCAGCAGGTCCACCGCGCCGTCCACCAGCGCGCGCGCCACCGCGTCGCGGCGCGCGTCCGCGCAGAGCGGCCGCGTCACGACCGGCAACGCGCTCACGGCTTGCGCCCGACCGCCAGGACCGCGGCCCCGTGGCGGGCCGGCAGGGCCACGTCGAGCGCGGACAGGCCGATGTAGAGCGGGAACAGCGCCGCGTAGACCAGCGGGTTCGGACGGCTGTCGCCGGTGGCGAAGAACAGGTCGAACATCAGCGTGCCGCAGCGGCCGAAGGTGTAGCGCACGCGCTCCGGGACGAGGCCGGACTCCTCCATGAGCTGCCGCATCCCGTCCGCCGAGTACCCGTCGCGCACGTGCCCGTAGTGCTCGGGCCGGAAGCCGATGCGGCGCTCGCGCCAGCGCACCAGCGCGAGATGGCGTGGCTGCGGCACGCTGGGCGAGGTGAAGATCACCACGCCGCCCTTCGCCAGCGCGCCGGCCAGCCGCGCCGCCATCGTACGGTCGTCGAGCACGTGCTCGAGCACGTCGCTGCAGATGATCAGGTCGTAGGCGGAGTCGTCGGCGAGCTGCAGCAGGTCCTGCCGGCGGAGCTGCAGGTTCTGGAGGCCGAGCGCGTCGCGCATGCGGCGCCCGCGCTCGAGCGTCTCCTCCTCGATGTCCGCGACCACGACGGTCCAGGACGGGAAGCGGCGGGCCAGGTAGTAGGCGAACGCGCCCTCGCCGCCGCCGGCGTCGAGCACCTTGCGCGGGCGGTCGTCCCACAGGCCCAGCCGCCTCAGCTCCTTGATCACGTGCCAGATGCGGAGGCGGCCCGGGATGTGCAGCTCGCCCAGGAGCGCGTAGCCGGCGCGGCGCGACCACTGCGGCTCGGCGAACGCCTTCTCGCTGCCGTAGAAGCCCGCGCCCGCTAGCAGTCGCATCTGCGTTCCCATCTCCACTCCATGGCCGCCGGTGGCCTCAGGACCAGGAGCGCGCCGGCCGCTCCCCGAGGCCCTCGGGCGCGCCGCCGGCGGGGACCGGCGCGCCGCGACCCTCGAGCACCGCCTCGAACACCCGGGTCGTCGCCTGCACCTGCGCGCGGACGTCGAAGCGCGCGAGCGCGCGCCGTCGCCCGGCCTCCCCCATGCGCCGGGTCTGCTCCGGATCGTCCAGGAGGCGCAGCGCGGCGCGGGCGAGGGCGGGCGCGTCGCCCGGCGGCACGAGCAGCCCGGTCTGCCCGTCCTCCAGCACCTCGGGCGTGCCGTCGATGGCCGTGGCGACCACCGGCTTGCCCATCGCCGAGGCCTCGATCACCGAGAGCGGCATCCCTTCGTAGAGCGAGGGCAGCAGCACGAGGTCCATCGCGTCGATCACCGGCGGCAGGTCGGTGCGGTGGCCGAGGAAGACCACCGCATCGCGAAGGCCGAGCGCGGCGGCGTGCGACTCCAGCGCCGCGCGCAGGCTGCCGTCGCCGGCCAGGAGCATCCGCGCGGCCGGCCGCGCGCGACGGACCTCCGCGAACGCCTCGAGCGCGTATGCGTGCCCCTTCTGCGGCTCCAGGCGGGCCACCACCCCCACCACCGGGGTGGACGCGGCGATGCCGAGCTGCGCGCGCAGCGCCGCGCCGCCGTCGCCGGGCCGGAAGAGGTCGAGGTCGCGGCCGTTCGGCACCACCACCACCTTGCGCGCCGGCACCCGCTTGGACTCGACGAGGAAGTCGGCCGCGGCGCGCGACACCGCCACGAACAGGTCCACGGCCCGCCCGACCACGCGGTCGGCCCAGAAGCTGCGGCTCAGGCGCGACCGCCGCCATCCCTCGCGGCCGTGGTAGGTCTCCACCACCCGGCGCACGCCGAGCGCGCGCGCGAGCGGGGCCGCGACCAGCGAGGACCGGAACAGGTGGGTGTTGACCAGGTGCGGCCGGAAGCGCCGGATCGCGCCCGCCAGGGCGCCGATCTCGCGCGGCCGCGCCCAGCTGTCGGCCTGCGCGGCGAAGGTGGCCACCCCCGTGCCCGCCAGGTCCGGCCCGAGCTGATCGAGCAGCGCCGGCGGCGCGGCCAGGCCCAGCGCGAACGCGGCCGGGTCCAGCCGCCGCAGCAGCGAGGCCACCACCTCCTCCACCCCGCCGCGCACCGAGGAGGTGAGCACGAACAGCACCCGGGCGCGGCCCGGCGGCGTCACGACGTCAGGCTCACCGCGGGCGCGGGCGCGCCCGCGCGCGCGGAGGGCGCCGGCCGCGCCTCGCGCGCCCGCGGCTCCGGCCGGGTGAGGCCGAGGACGTCCTGCGCGGGGGCGAACCGCACCGCGGCCAGCAGCAGGTCGAGCTTCTGCGCGAAGCGGTCCAGGTTCACGTAATGGCGGAAGCGGTGGTGCACGGGCATCGCCGGGCGCGGCTGCTCGTGGTCGAGCTCCCAGGGATGGAAATAGAACATCACCGGTTGCCGCTCCTCGCGGTTCACGCGCTCGATGCCCCGCCGGATCAGCTCGGTGGGCAGGAGGCGGAAGTATCCGCCTCCGCCGATGGGCAGGTTCACGCCGAGCATGCGCGCGGTGCCGATCGGGAACTCGATCAGGGCGCGGCCGTCCCGCCGGCACACCTCGTAGCGGAAGCGCGGCGCCGAGGCGTCTCCGTAGCGGTCGTGGAAGATCGGGTAGATGCTGGAGTCGTAGCGGAATCCCTCCTCGAGGAGCACGTCGTACGCCCAGCGCTGCGCGCGGCCGATCGAGTAGTTCGGCGCGCGGTAGCCGAGCACCGGCCGGCCGGTCAGGTCCTCGAGGATCCCCTTCGCGCGGCGCACGTCCTCGCGGAACGCGTCGGGGGTCTGCCGGTACACCAGCTCGTGGTCGTAGCCGTGCGAGGCGATCTCGTGCCCCGCCTCGGCCGCGCGGCGCACCAGGTGGGGGCGGCTCTCCGCCACGCTGCCCAGCACGAAGAAGGTCGCACGCACGGCGCGGCGCTCCAGCAGGTCCAGCACCGCCTGCGTGCTGATCTCCACCCGGCTCGGGAGCTGCCGGCGGTCCGCGACCGCGGCCGCGAACTCCATGCCGTGGTAGTACTCCTCGACGTCCACGCTGAGCGCGTTCACGGTCATTCCGGCCGCCTCCCCAGGAGCAGGATCCGCGCCGTGCCCAGCAGGATCCGCAGGTCCAGCGCCAGCGACATGTGCTTGATGTAGTAGAGGTCGTAGCGCATCTTCTCCGTCACCTCCGCCTGGCTCACCGAGTAGCCCTGCTTGATCTGCGCCCATCCGGTGACGCCCGGCCGCACCACGTGGCGCAGGCCGTAGTACGGGATCTGCTCCGTCATCGTCTGGACGTTGCAGGCCATCTCCGGGCGGGGCCCCACCACGTCCATGTCGCCCCTGAGCACGTTGATGAACTGCGGCAGCTCGTCGAGGTGCAGGTCGCGCAGCAGGCGGCCCAGGCGCGTGAGCCGCGGGCAATCGTCGCGCCGCCACACCGACTCGGCGGCGGGGGGCGCCCCGCGCATGGTGCGGAACTTGATCAGGCGGAAGGTGCGGCCGCGGAGACCCACCCGCTCCTGGATGAAGAACACCGGCCCGGGCGAGTCGAGCTTGACCAGCGCCGCGATCACCGCCATCAGGGGCGCGGCGACGAGCAGGCCCAGCCCGGCCACCACCAGGCTGAGCGCGCGGCGCAGCCCGAGCTTCCAGCGCGACTTCTGCAGCACGCGCTGGAAGATCAG
>DATBIZ010000222.1:0-1834 GCA_036556645.1 Vicinamibacteria bacterium
GCGGCGTGCCGGCCAGGTACTTGCGCGGGAAGCCGAGCACGAAATCCACGAACTTGCGGTCCAGGGCCAGGGGCAGATCCCGCAGGAACGCCTGGACTTCCGCCGGGCTCTCGATCGGCAGGTCGCCCGAGTCGATCACGCCGGCCATCGTACCGCCGGCCGTCCAGGCATCCGTACCGAACCCTGTGACACAGATTGACGCAACCAAAGCTTGACAGCGACCGTACAGGTCAGGTAGGAATGCATCCGTGACGTCGCTGCGCTGCGCGTGTTGTTGTTGTTGCATGGCCCGGGTCGCCCCCGGCCCACACCGCGCTGCGCTCACGGCACTGACGCCCTAGACCCAAAGCCGAGCACGACGCGAAGGAGGCCCGGGAGGCGAATAGCCCTCGGGCCTTTTTGTTTTTGCGCGAAAGGAGACGGCGGGTGAACGCGGTGGCGCAGGTGACGGAGACGGTCGGGCCGGACAGGGCCGGGCTCGCCCGGTGGGGCGGCGCGCTCGCGCATCGTTCACCGATCGAGGTGCTGGCGGCGGCGGCGGAGCGCTGGCCGGCCATCCGCTTCGGCACCGGGTTCGGGCGGGAGGGCTGCGCGCTGGTGGACATGATCGCGCGGCACCGCCTGCCGGTGGACGTCTTCACGCTCGACACCGGGCTCCTCTTCCCCGAGACGTACGCGCTCTGGCGGCGCCTCGAGGAGCGCTACGGCGTGGTGATCCGCCCGGTGCGGCCGGCGCTGACCGTGGCGCAGCAGGCGGCGATCTTCGGCGAGCGCCTCTGGGAGCGGGACCCCGACCGCTGCTGCGCGCTGCGCAAGGTGGCGCCGCTGCGCGCCGCGCTCGAAGGCGCGCAGGCCTGGGTGACCAGCATCCGCCGTGACCAGACCGCCGACCGCGCCGGCGCGGGCGTCCTGGAGTGGGACGAGCGCTTCGCGCTGGTGAAGGTCAACCCGCTCGCGAGCTGGACCAGCGCCGACGTCCGCGCCTATCTGGAGGCGCACGACGTTCCGACCAGCCCGCTCCACGAGCGCGGGTACCCGAGCATCGGGTGCCTGCCGTGCACCACCCCGGTGGCCGCGGGCGAACCCGCGCGCTCGGGACGCTGGCGCGGGACGGAGAAGACCGAGTGCGGGCTGCACAGCCGGCGCCCGGCGCCGGTGGCGGTCCCGGGCGAGGGAGCGGACGCGCATGCCGACTGAGGCCGTGCTCTATCCCGCGTTCCTGAAGCTCGCCGGCCGGCCCGTGCTGGTGGTGGGGGGAGGCGCGATGGCGGCGGCGAAGCTGCCGGCGCTCCTGGCGGCCGGGGCCGTGGTGACCCTGGTCGCACCCGAGGCCCGGCCGGAGATCGAGGCGGCGGGCGTCACGGTCGTGCGGCGCGCCTTCGCGGCCGCAGACCTCGAACGCGCGTGGTTCGTCGTCGCCGCCGCCACGCCGGAGGTCAACGAGGAGGTGGCGCGCGCGGCCGAGGATCGGCGCGTGTTCGTCAACGCGGTGGACGACCCGCGACGCGCCAGCGCGTACCTCGGCGGCGTGGTCCGGCGCGACGGGGTGACGGTGGCGATCTCCACCGACGGCGCGGCGCCGGCGCTGGCCGCGCTGCTGCGCCAGGGCCTCGACGCGGTGCTGCCGGGCGACCTCGGGGCCTGGGTGGCCGAGGCCCGGCGGCTCAAGGCCGCGTGGCGCCGGGACGGGGTCCCGATGGCGGAGCGGCGGCCCGCGCTGCTGCGCGCGCTGAACCGGCTCTACGCGGCGGACGCGCGATGAGCGGCCTGGTCTCGCTGGTCGGCGCGGGCCCGGGCGACCCCGACCTGCTCACGCGCAAGGCCGCGCGCCGGC
>DATBIZ010000223.1:0-2837 GCA_036556645.1 Vicinamibacteria bacterium
GTCTCGGACCTGGCCGCGCTGCTCGCGCTGTCGCCCTCGGCCGCCAGCCACCAGCTCCGCCTCCTGCGCGACCGGCGGCTGGTCGCGGTGCGGCGCGACGGCAAGCGCACCTACTACCACCTGCAGGACGAGCACATCCGCACGCTGGTGGACATGGGCATCTCGCACGCGACCGAGGACGGGCGCGCGCGCCGGCCGCCGGCGCGACGGTCCAAGGGCGCGGGTCGGGAGTCTGGCCGGCGCAGCGGAGCGCCTCCTCTGCCGCCTCGCGAGGGCTCCGCCCGAGCGATGCGCTCGACGAAGCAGGGCGCGAAGCGTGGCGCGCCACGTCCAGGAAGAGCATGAGCGGCCCGGTCGCCTGCCCCGGCTGCGAGAACGAGAAGGCCCAGACCTTCGTGGTGGACGGGCTCGACTGCGCGGCCGAGGTCGCGCTGATCGAGCAGAGCATCGGCACGCTGCCGGGCGTCTGCTCGGTGCGCGCCTCCGCGGTCAGCGGCCAGGCCACGGTGATCCACACGCTGGAGGGCGGGGCGGTGGAGGCCGCGTTCGTGCGGGCGGGATTCCACGTGCGCGAGGCGCGGCAGGCGGGGCCCCCGCCCGCGCCCGCCGCGGGCACGCTGGTCGCGCTCGGGCTGACCGTCGCCGGCGCCCTCGTCGGCTTCGTGGCCGCCCCCGCGGCGATCGTCCTGTACCTCGGCGCGATCGTGATCGGGGGCGCGCCGATCGCCGGCAAGGGATGGCTGCGCGCGCGCCAGGGCGCGCTCGACATGAACGCGCTGATGACGGTGGCCGTGCTCGGCGCCATGGCCATCGGGGAGTGGGGCGAGGGCGCGGCCACCGTGGTGCTCTTCTCGCTGGCGCAGCTGCTCGAGGCGCGCAGCCTGGAGCGCGCGCGCCGCGCGATCTCGGGGCTGATGAGCCTGGCGCCCGATACCGCGCTCGTCCGCCGCGGCGCCGGGGAAGAGCGCGTGCCGGCGGCGGAGGTGGGGCGCGGCGAGCTGATGATCGTGGGCCCGGGCGAGCGCTTCGCCCTCGACGGCGTGGTGGAGGCCGGCGCGAGCGCGGTGGACCAGTCGCCGCTGACCGGGGAATCGGAGCCGGTGGCGAAGGGGCCCGGCGATACCGCGCTCGCGGGATCCATCAACGGCCCCGGCGCGCTTTCCGTGCGGGTGACGCGGCCCGCCGCCGAGACGACGCTGGCACGGATCCTTCGCCGGGTCGAGGAGGCCCAGAGCTCGCGCGCGCCCAGCCAGGGGTTCGTGGACGCCTTCGCGCGCGTGTACACGCCGCTGGTGCTGGCGCTGGCCGCGCTCGCCGCGGCGCTCCCTCCGCTGCTCGGGTACGGGACGCTGGCGGAATGGGGCTACCGCTCGCTGGTGCTGCTCGTGATCGCGTGCCCGTGCGCGCTCGTGATCTCGACGCCGGTCTCGATCGTCTCCGCCCTCACCGCGGCGTCCCGGCGCGGCGTGCTGGTGAAGGGCGGGGCCCATCTCGAGGACATCGGGCGCGTGCGTGCCGTGGTGTTCGACAAGACCGGGACGCTGACCCACGGCGTGCCGCAGGTCACCGACGTGATCGCGGCGAACGGCTCGAGCGCGGAGGTGCTGGCGCTGGCGGCCGCGGTCGAGGCGCGCAGCCCGCACCCGGTGGCCGCGGCGGTGGTCCGGCACGCCGAGGCGCTGGGGGTGCCCTGGGCGCCGGGGCTGGACGTGGTGGACATCCCCGGCCGCGGCGCGCGCGGGCGGGTGGACGGGCACGAGGTGCTGGTGGGCAGCCACCGGCTGTTCGACGAGAGACGCCTGTGCGATCACCGCCTGGACGCCGACCTGGCCCGCCTGGAGTCGGAAGGGAAGACGGCGGTGCTGGTGGGCCGGCTCCACGGGGCGGGCGGCGCGCTGCTCGGCGCCCTCGCGGTCGCCGACGAGGTGCGGCCGGAGGCGGCGGCCGCGGTGGCGGCGCTGCGCCGCGAAGGCCTGCGGGTCGCGATGCTCAGCGGCGACAACGCGCGCACCGCGAACGCGATCGCGGACCGGCTCGGCATCGGGGACCGCCGCGCCGACCTCCTGCCCGAGGACAAGGTCGCGCACGTGGCCCAGATCCAGCGCGCGGTGGGGCCGGTGGCCATGGTCGGCGACGGCGTCAACGACGCGCCCGCGCTGGCCACCGCCGCGGTCGGCCTGGCCATGGGCCGCCGCGGGTCGGACGTCGCCCTCGAGACCGCCGACATCGCGCTGATGTCCGAGGACCTCCGCCGCATCCCGGAGGCGATCGCCCTGGGCCGCGCGGCGCGGCGCGTGATCCGGCAGAACATCGTCTTCTCGCTGGGCGTGAAGGCGGCGGTGCTCGGTCTCGCGCTCGCCGGCTACGGCAGCCTGTGGGCCGCGGTCGGCGCGGACATGGGCGCGTCGCTGCTCGTCATCGGCAACGGCCTGCGGCTGCTCCGGGGCGGTGACCCGTAAGGCTCGGTTTGAGTTCTCGGTTTCGGTTCCCGGTTTCGGTTTCGGTTTCGGACTCGGACTCGGAATCGGTTTCGGGCACCGGCACAGGTTCGGGTACGAGCCGAACGTGCCTCGCATCGGAAGACCCACCCGTACCCGGAGACCGGACCGTACCCGAGCCGGTGCCTGTACCCGAACTCCGAAACGGAAACCGAAACCGAGTCCGAAACCGAAACCGAAACCGAAACCAAGTCCGACGCGACCGCGAGGGGCCCGCTAGTAGCCTCCGGACCCCGCCGGCGTCGCGGGGGCGCCGCCCGCGCTCTCCTGCACGATCTTCACCCCGACGCTGGCCCCGATGCGGTCCGCGCCCGCGTCCAGCATCGCCTGCGCGGACCT
>DATBIZ010000224.1:0-17588 GCA_036556645.1 Vicinamibacteria bacterium
GCCGCCTTCGCGGCCGTCTTCGGCGGCGAACACCTCCGCCCCGAGGGCGCGCGCGGCTTCCAGGCGGTGGGAGCGCGTGCCGAGGTCGGTGGCGAACAAGCGTCCGGCGGACAGGCGCGCCACGGCCAGGATGAGCAGGCCGATGGGGCCGCAGCCGAAGACTGCCACCGTCGCGCCCACCGGCACGTGGCCCAGATCCACCGCGTGGATGGCCACGCCGAGCGGCTCCAGCATCGCGCCGTCCGCCTCGGTCAACGGCGCGGGCAGCGGGATCAGGCAGCGTTCCGGCCAGGCCAGCCACTCGCCGAGGCCGCCGTCGTGCCTCCCGTCGCCGGCGAAGCGGATCGCCTGGCAGAGGTTCGGATGGCCTTCCGCGCACGGGCGGCAGGCGGCGCAAGGAATCGCCGGATCGACGGCCACGCACCGGCCGTCTTCGAGGCGGCCCCCCAGCTCGTGGCCCGGCACGAATGGACGGCTGATGCGGTTCTCGTCGATGCGGCCTTCCGTGAACCAGTGGATGTCGGAGCCGCACACGCCGACCGCGCCCACCCGGACGAGCAGCTCGCCCGGTCCCGGGCGCGGGCGGTCCTCGTCCTGCAGTCGCAAGTCGGACGGCCCGTGAAGTCGCGCGATCCGCATGGCCGCCAAGCCTAATCGCGACGGGGCGGGTCGTCCAGGACGCGCGGTCAGCTCGCGCGGGGCACGATGCGCAGCGGCTCGCTCTTCTCGACCACCTGGCCCGTGGCGCGGTCCACCGCCCGGATGACCATCGTGTATTCGCCCGCGCGCAGGCCGCCGAGGGGGAAGGCCATCAGGCGCACGCGCCGGCCGTCCGCCATCGGCGCGATCGGACTGAGCGCGGCCCGGCGCACGGCCAGGCCGTCGCTCGCGCGCAGCTCGACGGAGGACTCGATCACCGCGGCCGGGGTCGAGCGCACGCCCAGAACTTCGTATTGGCAGAACACCTGGCCGCCGGCGGGGAACTCGCGCCGGGCCACCAGCGCCGGCCGCGACGGCGAGCCGGCGGCCGCGGGCATCACGCGGTCGGTCAGCATCGGCGACGACAGCCGGAAGGTCCCCGGCTTCGGCACCTCGAAGCGCAGCGTGACGGCGCCGAGACGGCCGAGGAACTCGTCACGCACGACCACGCGTGCCTGGTTCACGCCCGGCGAG
The DNA here is from genome assembly GCA_036556645.1 of Vicinamibacteria bacterium. GTDB lineage: Bacteria > Acidobacteriota > Vicinamibacteria > Fen-336 > Fen-336 > DATKEG01. The sequence continues at coordinate 1,174 of DATBIZ010000224.1, forward strand.
AGGTCCAACGCGCGGCTCAGCACCAGCCAGCCGTCCCAGGCGTTCCGGTCCTGCGCCTCCACCTGCGCCATCTCGACCGCGTGCGCGATGCGGCCGGTGTCGCGGTGCGCGGCGGTGATGGCCAGGCTCAGCGCGGCGCGCGGCTTGTCGTCGCCGCCGAGGTTGGCCAGCGCGCCCACGCCGGCTTCGACCGCGATCAGCGTCTTTACCCGCCCGCCCGGCCGGTCCTCGAGGACGTAGGCCACCGCCCGCAGCGGCACCGCGGTGTATTCGTGGCCGCTGGTCATGGCGCGCGCGACGTCCACGGGCAACGGCGGGGCCTGGCCGCGGCTGGCCGCCAGCTTCGCCTCCTCCGCCGCGGCGATGTCGGCCGCGTTGCGCAGCGTGTAGCCCTTGCGCGCGCGCACGGTCAGGCCGGGCCGCTTCACCTCCACGCGCACCCGGCGCCAGTCGAGGGAGCTCTTCCCGGGCGGGGGCGCGTAGGCGAGCAGGTAGTGGACGCGCGACTCCGCCGCCGCCCGCACCGTGCCGCCCTCGAGGTCGTTGGTGTTGCGCAGCGCGAAGCCGCCGGTGTCCTCGGCCAGGCCGACGCTGCCCGCGAACGCGAACTCCACCTGCTCCGTGCGCATCAGCAAGGCCTCGCCCGGGTTGGGGGAAGCAGGCCCCTCGGTTCCCGCGATCAGGCCGCGCACGTCGATCGCGTAGACCGCGACGTTGGCCTCGCGGCAGCGGCCCGCCACCTCCTGCACGACACCGAGCTCCGAGTCGCTGAGGAAACCCTCCGTGAGGAGAAGCAGCGACTTCCGACCGCGCACCCCGGTCAGCGCGAACACGGCGCGGTCCACGACCGAGAGCACGTCGCGGGTGCGGTTGCGGCGCCGGGCGTCGATCTGCTGGGCCCGGGAGCGGACCATCACGTAGCAGGCCGCGGGCGTCTGGAGCGGATCGCAGACCCTTCGCTGCAGGAAACGCTGGCGGATGCGCTCGGTGATGTTCGAGCCGGGGGCGATCGGGTTCATCGGTGCGGTCGTGCCGGGCGGGCCCGCCGGCGCCGGCGCCACCGGGCCGCCCGGCATGCCGCCGCCGCCGTCCTCGATCCCTTCGTAGTGCGTGATCCGGAACGCCTCCCACTCGCTGATCGCGTCGGCCGTGTTCTCGGAGAGGCGCCGGCCGAGCAGGCGTCCGGCGAGCGCCATCACGTCCTCGCGCCCCTCGGGCATCTGCACGGTCCACCACACGTCCTGGCTGCTGGTGGCGAAGACCAGCTCGTCGCCGTCGCGCAGTCCCTGGTCGAGCAGCCGCGCGATCGCGCGGCGGACGTCGTGCTCGCGCCCGGGGGTGAGGCTCATGTCGTCCACGAGCAGCACGAACGACCGTCCGGCGGTCGGGCGCTCGCGCTCGTTGCTCGCCACCACGCCCGCGATCGGCGGACGCGGCCGCGGCGGCGCCTGTTCCACGTCGATCGCCTCGAAGCTGGCGACCGACTGGAGCTGGCCGTCCTCGTAGAGGAGGAAGTCGTCCGCGGTCAGGCCGCGCACCGGAGCGCCCGCGCGGTCGAGCACCACCGCGTCCACGGTGACCAGCTCGACCCGCGAGGCGAAGCGCGGCGGCTCCGGCGGCGGGGCCGCGGCCAGCAGCACCAGGGCGGCGGGAACGACGGCGGCGCGGGCCATCACTCCGCGATGATCGCGCGGATCGAGCGCACGGACCCGGCCGCGCCGTAGAGCGCCAGCGCGAACAGCACGGCCATCGCCACGTGCTCCCACCAGCGGTTGCCGTGCGCGCGCCCGATGCACCGCGGGCTCGAGGTGACCCACCACACGCCTCCGGCGAGCATCGGCAGCAGCACCACCTGCGCGCTGTTGGCGACCAGCGTCAGCGTGACGAAGTCCGGCATGCCGGGCAGCGTCCACAGCAGCGGGGGGGCGAGGCACCACCACACGAGCCAGCGGTAGAGGGGATGCGTCCGGTGATCGCGGTCGATCGCCCCGCCGCCCGCGCGCCAGCGCCGCCAGGCGTGCGTGCCGAGCTGCGCCAGGCCGACGGCGTGCCCGATCACGGAGGTGTAGACCGCGGCGAAGATCCCGGCGTAGAAGAGCCAGCGTCCGCCCTGGCCGAGCACGGCGCTCAGCAGCCGCGGCAGGTCGTCCAGCTCGCGCACGTGCCGGTCCGGGTAGAGCAGCTCGGCGCCGAGCGTCCAGACCGCCAGGTTCAGCACGATCATGGCCGCCACCGCGAGCAGCAGGTCGTAGCGCTGCACGCGGCGGTACTCCGGCGAGCGCCAGCCCTTCGCCTCGAGGAAATACGGGTAGGCCAGGTTCATCAGCGATCCGCCCACCGCGCCGATCATCGCCACCGCCACCAGCGCGGGGTTGAAGCGGCCGTGCTGGCCCGGCATCTCGATCCGGAACAGGCCCTGCACGACGCCGGCGGGGTCGGGCCCGACCCACAGCGCGGTGCCGACGAACGAGACCGACAGCGCGGCCAGGAACACCTTGAACACGCGCTCGAGCAGCACGTAGGCCGGACGCAGGACCAGAAGCAGCGCGGCCCCGTTACAGGCCACCGCCCACTGCCAGGTCTGGCCGAAGCCGAAGAGGTTCCGGCACACCTCGCCCGCACCCACGGTCATGTACGACTCGTACACGTGGCCCATCGCCACCGCGGCGGCGAGGAGCACGGGCGCGTAGGCCGGATGCAGCCGCGCCAGGCCGTCGAGCACGCCCTCCCCGTGCGGGTTGCAGAGCTGGTAGCGCGCGATCGCCGACACCATCACGTAACGCATGAACACGGCCAGCACCAGCACCCACATCAGCGCGTAGCCGTAGTTGCTGCCGGCCACCGCCATGTCCACCACGTCGCCGGCGCCGAGCCAGGTGAGGACGATGACGATGCCGGGCCCGAACGAGCGCAGGTACTCGCCGAACGTGCGGGGCACGGGCGGGGCGGCGGCACGCACGTCCGGCGCGGCGCTCATCGCGCGCCGGAGCCTACCTCAGCTTGTCGGCCGTCACCCGATCGGACAGAATCGCCGCTCGCACCGATGCCGGACGACACGCCGTCTCGTCGCGCGTTCCTCCGCGCGGGCGCGGCCGCCGCCGCGGGCGCGCTCGCGCCCGGCGTGGCGCAGGGCTGGGAGCCGAGCCAGCGTTACCCGGATCCGGCCGTGAAGGTGCTCGACCCGGCGTTCGCGCGCTACCGGCTCAACCTGGCCAAGGTCGAGCGCCTCGGCACCGGCTTCCGCTGGTGCGAGGGGCCGGCCTGGTTCGGCGGCGGGCGGTACCTGCTCTGGAGCGACCTCCCGAACGACCGCATCCTGAAGTGGGAGGAAGAGACCGGCGCGATCAGCGTGTTCCGCCAGCCCGCGCGCTACGCCAACGGCAACACGCGCGACCGCCAGGGCCGCCTCGTCACCTGCGAGCACGACGCGCGGCGCGTCACGCGCACGGAGCACGACGGCGCGATCACCGTGATCGCCGACCGCTTCGAGGGCAAGCCGCTGAACTCCCCCAACGACGTGGTGTGCCGCTCCGACGGCTCGATCTGGTTCACCGACCCGCCTTTCGGCATCCTCGGCTACTACGAAGGCCACCTGGCCGCGCCGGAGCTGCCGACCAACGTCTACCGCGTGGACGGGACGACCGGCCGGGTCTCCGTCGTGACCGGCGACGTGCAGCGGCCCAACGGCCTGGCGTTCTCGCCCGACGAGTCCAGGCTCTACGTGGTCGAGGCCGGCACCACGCCGCGGTCCGTGCACGTCTTCGACGTGGCCGAAGGCGGCACGCGGCTCGCGAACAAGCGCCGGCTGGTCGACGGCGGGCGCGGCACCCCGGACGGCCTGCGCGTGGACGTGGACGGCAACCTCTGGATCGGCTGGGGCATGGGCGAGGAAGGGCTCGACGGGGTGGCGGTGTTCGATCGCGAGGGCAAGCCGATCGGCCGCATCGACCTGCCCGAGCGCTGCGCGAACGTCTGCTTCGGCGGGCGCCACCGGAACCGGCTGTTCATGTGCGGGAGCACGTCGCTCTACTCGCTGTACGTGAACACGCAGGGCGCGCCCGGCGGCTGATCAGGGCGCGGCCGGCAGCGCCACCCCGAAGCGCTCGGCCCACGGCGTCAGCTTCGGCATCACGGTGGCGTGCAACGCCACACCCTCGGCGAGCTGGCGCGCACGCCGCGCCAGCGCCGCTTCGCCCGGCAGCCGCACGGGCGGGGCGCCGGGCGCCACCGGCGTGGTCCGGCAGCGCTCCGCGAGCCACGACGTCTCGCGTACGAACGCGTCGCGCCCCCCGAACCGCGCCGGGTCGAGCAGCATCAGGAACACCGACGCGCCCCAGCTCTTCGGCTGGTCGGCGCGGCCGTGGCCGGCGAGCGCGGAGGTGAGCGCCTCCACGATCAACGCCAGCGCGAAGCCCTTGTGGCCGAGGTCGAGGCCGCCCAGCGGCAGCACCGCGCCGCGGCGCTCGCCGAAGAGCACGGCCGGGTCGTCGGTGGCGCGGCCGTCCGCGTCCACCAGCCACGGCCCCGGCAGCTTCTGGCCCGCCTCGGCGAGGCGCCTGGTCATCGCGTTCGTGGTCGTGGACATGCTGACGTCGATCAGCACCGGATCGCCGGCGGTGGGAAAGCCCGCGGCCAGCGGGTTCGGCGTGATGCGCGAGGCGACCCCGCCGTGCGGCGTGACGCCCGCGCCGGAGGGGTCCGAGCACGCCAGCAGGATCACGAGGCCCGCGTCGGTCACCGGCTTCAGGTACGCCTGCAGGCAGCCGATGTGGTGGCTGCGGCGGATGGCGACGATCGCGACCGGGCCGCGCGCGAGCCGCCCCGTCGCCGCGGCGATCGCCTGCTTCACCAGCCACGGGCCCGGCAGGTAACGCCCGTCCCAGACCAGGGCCGGACCGTCGTCGCGCACGACGTCGGGCTCGCCGGCCCTCGCCATGCGGCCCGCCTCGATCTCGCCGAGGTAGGCGGCCAGCATGTCGAGCCCGTGCGTGGTGTGGCCGAGCAGGTCGCTCTCCAGCAGGACCTCGGCCACCACGGCGGCGCGGTCCGCGGGCAGCCCGGCCGCGCGCAGCAGCGCGCCCGCGAAGTCGAGCAGGTCCGCGGCGCGATGCACGGGGGCGAGTATACTGGCCCGCATCGTGGGCCTGGGCCGGAAGGCGACGTTCGTCTCTGCTCTGCTCGCGGTGGCCGCGGCCGGCCCGGCGCCCGCCGCGGACCGCCCGCGCATCCTGGGGATCTCGCACGCGGCGTTCCGCGTCGGCGACCTCGCCCGCGCGCGCGCCTTCTACGCGGACCTCCTCGGGTACGCCGTCGAGCCCACGCGCGGCGGGCTGCGCGTGGCCGTCAACGAGAGGCAATACGTGTCCGTGCGCGGCGGGCTCGCCGCGGGCCAGGACCGGCTCGACCACCTGGCGCTCGAGACCGACGGCGCGGCGGCGCTGCGGCGGGAGCTCGCGCGGCGGGGGGCGGCGGTCTCGGCGCTGACGCACGACGAGAGCGGCAACCCGGCCTTCACGCTGCGCGATCCCGAGGGCTGGACGATCGAGCTGGTCGAGCACGGGGCGCGTACCTGGCCGCGCGCCGCGCCCGCGTCGCCCAGCGCCCTGTCCGGCCGCATCCTCCACGCCGGCGTGCTGGTGGGCGACCTCGACGCGGCCAACCGTTTCTACGGCGGCCTGCTCGGCCTCGCCGAGACCTGGCGCGGCAGCCGCAACGGCACCGAGCTGTCCTGGACGAACATGAAGCTGCCGGACGGCGACGACTACGTCGAGCTGATGCTCTACGCGAAGCTGCCCCCGGGCGACGCCCGCGGCACGCCGCACCACATCTGCCTGGAGGTCCCGGACGTCGAGGCGGCGAAGGCGCGGCTCGCGCCGCGCGCGGCCGCCGCCGGCTACACGCGGCCGCTGGAGGCGCGCGTCGGCACCAACCGCAAGCGCCAGCTCAACCTGTTCGACGCGGACGGCACGCGCGTCGAGCTGATGGAGCCGCGCACCGTGGACGGGCGACCCGTGCCGTCTTCGACCGCTCCCCCGCCCGCGCGCTGACCGCGCCGCCCCGGAGCGCCGCCTTTCGTGCGAACCTGCGGAAGATGGCGCTCTCGCCCGCAGGCCCGCCACGCTCGCGCGTCCGCTGCTGCCGGATCACGAGCTGGCCGCAGTTCGTGGACACGGTGCAGGGCTGGGCGGGGTTCCGCAACTGGGCGTTCCGCGGCCAGGCCAACGCGCGCTGGCCGCTCGAGAGCGCGCTCACGCGCGTGGTCCGCGTCCGCCGCGTGTCGCCCGGCGCCTGGCCGCGCCAGGAAGACCGCATCCGGCGGATCTTCCAGCGGAAGTCGCACCTCTACCTGCCGAACACGCCCGGCGACGACCTGCTGGAATGGCTCGCCCTGATGCAGGACCACGGCGCGCCCACGCGCCTGCTCGACTTCACGTGGTCGCCCTACGTCGCCGCGTTCTTCGCCCTGGAGCGCGCCAGCGCCGACGCGGCGATCTGGGCCCTGAACCTGCCGCTGCTGCGCCGGCTCCACGACGAGCACACCATCGACGGGGTGGCGGTCGGCCGGGCCGACCCGCGCGACGCGGCGGTGTTCGACCGGTACTACCTGCCCAACGCGCACGCGTTCCTGTGGCAGGGAGATCCCTTCCGCATGCCGCAGCGGGTGGTGGCCCAGGCGGGAACCTTCCTGGTCACCGGCCACCTCGGCCTGACCGTGGACGAGATCCTCGAGCGCTACCCGGGCCGCGACACGCTGCTGGTGCAGTTCGTGTTCGACACCGAGGCCGTGCGCCGGGACGCGATGGCCGCGCTCTACACCATGAACATCACGCAGGCGACCCTCTTCCCCGACCTGGACGGCCTCGCGCGCTCGATGGCCTACGAGTTCGAGTACTCGTGGGAGGTGGACCCGGCGACCGGCGCGCCGCTCGAGAGCCAGCGCGACCCGCGGCTGCCTCCGGAGGTGCTGGAGGCGGCGCGCGTGGCGCGGCCGGTCAAGGGGCTGAAGGCGCCCAGGCGAGGCCGTCCGCGTAGGGACCGGCGTCGATCAGCCGCTCCAGCGTCCAGCCGTCGAGCGCGATGACCGCGACCTGCCTGCTCGCGTCGCACGAGACGTAGGCCACGCGGCCGTCGGGCCGCACCAGCACCTCCTGCGGCGCCTTGGGCACGTCGAGCGTCTTCGCGACCTGCATGGTCTGGAGATCGAGCAGGCCGACCTTGTTCACGTTCATCAGCGCCATGACCAGGGAGCGGCCGTCGGGGGTGGGCGCGGTGCCGTAGGCGATGCCCGGCAGCGGCACGCGGCGCTTCACCGTGTTGGTCGCGGTCTCGATCACGGCCAGCTCGGGCCGGGTCTGGTCCGCGGTGAACGCCCAGCGGTCGTCCACCGAGAGCGCGATGCGCTGCGCGTAGGTGGAGATCGGGATCACCGCCAGCACCTTCTTCGCCCGCACGTCGATCGCGCTGACCGTGCCCGCGTGCGCGTTCGAGGTGTAGGCCCGCGTCCCGTCCCGGGTGAGGGCCACCATGTGCGACTCCGGCTGGCCGGTGGGCAGCCGGTCCACGACCTGGTGCGTCCTCGGATCGATCACCGAGACCGTGCTGCTGAGCTCGGTGGTCACGTACAGGCGCCCGTCCGGGCCGAACACGGGGTGGTGCGGCCGCTCCGGGCGGCCGAAATCCACCACGGCCACACGCTTGCGCGAGGCGAGGTCGAACACGTCCATGGTGCGGCCGTCGCTGCCCGGCCGGCCGACCCCCGAGTCGCCGTAGATCGGCACGTACGCGGTGCGGCCGTCGGGCGAGGCGGCCACCTCGTGGCCGGTGACTCCGCTCTCCTCCACCGCGGCGACCTGCTTGCCGGCGGCGGGGTCGATGATGCCGAGCGTATGGTCTCCCTTGTTCGCCACCAGCAGCCATCCGCTGCCCGCCGAGCGAGCCGTCACCAGTGAGCCTCCTTCCGCCACGAGCACGAGGAGCAGCAAGGCTGCGATGCGCATGGGGCCTCCTGGACGAGAGCGCGACGATACCACCGGCGGCGGAGGAATGTAGCAGCCGCGGGCCCCTGGCGGCCGCCCGCGCATACAATGGTCCTTTCGACGCGCCGGCGGCGACCCCGGCCGGCATCCAGACGGAGTGCCTCGATGATCCGATTGCTTGCCCTTGGTGTGGGCGTGGCGGCGCTGCTCGCCGCGCCGGCCGTGCCCGCATCCGCCGCGGAGGCCAACGTGAACGACCCGCTGCTCGCCCCCTGGACCGGGCCGTATGGAGGCGTGCCGCCGTTCGACCAGGTGAAGGTCGAGCGGTTCGAGCCGGCGCTGGAAGCCGCGATGGCGGAGCAGCTCCGGGAGGTGGACGCGATCGCGAACGACCCCGCGCCGCCCACCTTCGAGAACACGCTGGCCGCGCTCGAGCGCTCGGGCCGCACCCTCGACCGCGTGGTGAACGTCTACGGGATCTACGGCGGGACGATGAGCACGCCGGAGTTCCAGGCCATCGAGCGGAAGATGGCGCCGCGCCTGGCCGAGTTCACGGACAAGATCACGCAGAACGAGAAGCTCTTCCGCCGCATCGCGGCGGTGTACGAGGCGCGCGAGAGCGCGGGCCTCACCCCGGAGCAGAAGCGGCTGGCCTGGTACACCCACACGAACTTCGTCCGCGCCGGGGCGAAGCTCGACGCGGCCGGCAAGAAGCGGGTGGCCGAGATCAACCAGGCCCTGGCCGGCCTGTTCACCCGGTTCAACCAGAACCTGCTCGCCGACGAGACCGACTACGTGCTCGTGCTGGAGAAGGAGTTGGACCTCGCCGGACTGCCGGCGGCCGTGCGGGCGGCGGCGGCGGCCGCCGCCGAGCAGCGCGGGCACAAGGGCAAGTGGGCCATCCTGAACACGCGGTCGAGCATGGAGCCGTTCCTCACCTACTCCGACCGGCGCGACCTGCGCGAGAAGGTCTGGCGCACGTATTACAGCCGCGGGGACAACGGCGACGCCAAGGACAACAACCAGGTCATCACCGAGATCCTGAAGCTGCGCGCCGAGCGCGCCCGGCTGCTCGGCTACGAGACCCACGCGCACTGGCGGCTCGAGAACACCATGGCCCGCACGCCGCAGCGCGCGATGGAGCTGCTGGAGGCGGTCTGGACGCCGGCGGTGGCGCGCGTCCGCGAGGAGGTCGCCGACATGCAGGCGATCGCCGACGGCGACGCGCGCAGCGCGGCGGCGGCGGCGCAGGGGGGTTCAGGGGGGAGCGCGAGGGCCATCGGAGCCGAGGTTGACCAGCGGCCCGAGCGATCCAGCCGAGATGACGCCCCCCGCGGCGACGCGCGCCGCGCGGCGAAGATCAAGATCGAGCCCTGGGACTACCGCTACTACGCCGAGAAGGTGCGCAAGGCGAAATACGACCTCGACGAGAACGAGCTCAAGCCCTACCTCCAGCTCGAGAAGCTGCGCGAGGGCATGTTCTGGGCGGCGGGCGAGCTCTTCGGGCTGCGCTTCAGCCCGGTGAGCGGCGTGCCCGTGTACCACCCGGACGTCCGCGTGTTCGAGGTGAAGAACGACGCCGGCCGGCACGTCGGCCTCTGGTACTTCGACCCCTACGCGCGGCCGGGCAAGCGCTCCGGCGCCTGGATGAACGCCTACCGCACCCAGGAGCGGTTCGAGCGCGAGATCACGACCATCGTCTCGAACAACTCCAACTTCGTGAAGGGGCAGCCGGGCGCGCCGGTGCTGGTCTCCTGGGACGACGCGAAGACGCTGTTCCACGAGTTCGGCCATGCCGTGCACGGCCTGCTCTCGAACGTGAGCTACCCGTCGCTGGCCGGCACGCAGGTCTCGCGCGACTACGTCGAGTTCCCCTCCCAGCTCCTCGAGCACTGGTTGTCCACCCCCGAGGTGCTGAACCGCTTCGCGCTGCACCACCAGACCGGCCAGCCCATGCCGCGCGCGCTCGCGCAGAAGGTCGAGCGCGCGGCCACCTTCAACCAGGGCTTCGCCACGGTGGAGTACCTGGCCAGCGCGCTGATCGACATGAAGCTGCACCTGGCCGGCGCCAAGCCGATCGACCCCGACGCGTTCGAGAGGGAGACGCTGGCCGCGCTGGGCATGCCCTCCGAGATCGTGATGCGCCACCGAACGCCGCAGTTCGCCCACGCGTTCGGCAGCGACGGCTACTCGGCCGGGTACTACAGCTATCTCTGGTCCGACACCCTGACCGCGGACGCCTACGAGGCGTTCACGGAGGCGGGCGGGCCCTACGACAAGGCGGTGGCGAAGCGCTTGCGCGACCACGTGCTGTCGACCGGGAACACGGTGGACCCGGCGGAGGCGTACCGCGCGTTCCGCGGCCGCGACCCGCAGATCGGCGCGCTGATGCGCAAGCGCGGCTTCCCCGCCCCCGCGGGCACCCAGACCGCGCAGTAGGGTGAGCACCACCCGGAAGGAGATCGCGTGAAGCGTCTATTGGCCGGTGGCCTGCTCGTGCTGCTCGCCGCCTGTGGCGGCGACGACGGGATCACGGGCGCGACCGAGATCACGTCCGAGGAGCTCACGGTCGGCACCGGCGCCACCGCGGCGGTCGGCGACGTGGTCACCGTGCACTACATCCTCAGCGTGAGGGGCAACGTGCTCGAGAGCTCCTACCAGCTCGGGTCGCCGATCACGTTCCAGCTCGGGGTGGGAGCCGTGATCCCCGGCTTCGAGCGCGGCGTGCTCGGCATGCGCGTGGGTGGGCGCCGGCGCGTCGTGGTGCCTCCCGCGCTCGGGTACGGCAACCAGCCGAACGGGTCCATCCCGGCGAACTCGACCTTGAACTTCGAGATCGAGCTGGTCTCCATCGCGGGCCGGTAGCGCGTGGAGCACCGGCCGCTCGGCCGCACCGGCCTCCACGTCTCCGCGGTCAGCTTCGGGGCCTGGGCCATCGGCGGCTCCTGGGGCGCGGTGGACGACGACGAGTCCATGCGCGCGCTGCACGCCGCCGTGGACGCGGGCACCAACTTCATCGACACCGCGGACGTCTACGGGGACGGGCGCAGCGAGCGGCTGGTGGCGCGCCTTCGCCGGGAGCGGCGCGAGGAGATCCGGGTCGCGACCAAGGCCGGCCGGCGGCTTCCGAAACAGGTCCCCGAGGGCTACACGCGCGAGAACCTGACCGCCTGGGTCGAGCGCAGCCTGCGCAACCTGGACACCCAGGCCCTCGACCTGCTGCAGCTCCACTGCCCGCACCCGCGCGTCTACGACATGCCGGAGGTGTTCGGCATCCTCGACGACCTCGTGCGGGCCGGCAAGGTGCGCTCCTACGGGGTCAGCGTCGAGACCGTGGACGAGGCGCTGCGGGCGATCCGCCATCCGGGTGTGCAGACCGTGCAGATCATCTTCAACATGTTCCGCCTGAAGCCGGCCCAGGAGTTCTTCGCGGCGGCCCAGGCGCGCGGGGTGGGCATCCTGGCCCGCGTCCCGCTCGCGAGCGGGCTCCTCACCGGCAAGCTGCGCCGCGACTCCACGTTCCCGGCCAACGATCACCGCCAGTACAACCGGCACGGCGAGGCGTTCGACCAGGGCGAGACCTTCTCCGGCGTGCCCTACGAGACCGGCCTCGAGGCGGTCGAGCGCCTGCGGCCGCTCGTGCCCGAGGGCGCGACGCTCGCGCAGCTCGCGCTCCGGTGGATCCTGATGTTCGACGCGGTGACCTGCGCGATCCCCGGCGCCAGGACCCCGGCCCAGGCCCGCGACAACGCCGCCGCCGCCTCCCTGCCGCCGCTCGGCGAGGAGACGATGGCCGCGGTGCGCGCGGTCTACGAGGACCTGATCCGCCCCCACGTGCACCACCGCTGGTAGGCGGGGCTACTGGATCGTGACGTAGCGCTCGAGGCGGGCGACCTCGTTCTTGTCCACGTACTTGCCGATCTCGCGGCGGAACTGCTCCATGCTCTTGTAGGGGCGGTACTCCTTGAACTCGTGCAGCATCCGCGCGCCGACGCCGGGGATGGTCAAGATGTCGGCGTCGCTGGCCGTGTTCAGGTTCACCGGGACGAACACGTACTGCTCGAGCCGCGCCAGCTCCTTCGCGTCCACGTATTTGCCGATCTCGCGGTGGAACTGGGCCAGCGCCTTGTACGGCCGGTACTCCAGGAACTCGCGCAGCATCCGCTCGCCCACCCCGGGGATGAGCAGGATCTCCTCGCGCGTGGCGGTGTTGAGGTTGACCGGCACGAACAGCCTGCCGTAGACCTCGCGCGCCTGCTCGGGCTTGAGCGACTTCAGCAGCAGCGCGTTCAGCGCGGTGGCGCTCGCGAAGGGGCGCCCGGCGGCGATCGCCTGGGCCAGCGCCGGCGTCACGTGCGGCGCCGCGAGCAGCTCCTTCTCGCTGGCCAGGTTCGCGTCGAGGACGCCCGCGCTCTTGCCCACCTGGGCCAGCGCGTGTCCGGGCGCGAGCGCCAGCCCGGCGAACGTGCCCAGCACCACGGCCACGGCGGCCCTTCGCCTCATCTCGAGTCCTCCTTCGGTGACGGCTCGCCGGCGCCCGGCCCGCTCGCCGCCGGGTGGCGGTACGCGAAGAGCAGGCCGATCGAGCCCAACAGCACCATCGTACCCGGCGCGAGCGCGGGCGTGGCCCCCATCATCGCCCCACGGAAGAGCGTCCACGCGCCCGCGTCCGGGTGCATCTCCTTCTCGAACTCGACGTTGCCGCGGTAGTGGAGCGTGGCGCCGACCGCGCCGGCCGCCGCAAAGAGGATCATCGCGGCCTGGAACGCGCGCACGCTCGCCCGCGAGGGCGCGGCCGCGTGCCAGGCCAGCACGAGCAGCGCGGCGGCGATCAGGGCCAGCGGCGCCCACTGCACGGCCCGCTCGGTGTGCTCGAGCAGCAGCAGTTCGGCGGCGGTGCCGAGCGACGCGAGCACGAACGTCACCGCCAGCCAGCGGCGCACGCGCCGGTTCATGGCCGGGCCCGGCGGCGCGCTCACCGGGCCTTCGTGATCGCGTACCCGGGCCGGTGGCGCACGCGCAGCCCCGGCCGCACGACCTCGACCTGCAGGCGATGGAACCCGGGCTGCCGCGGCTGGTCGGGCACGTAGCCGAGCACGTACTGCGACGCCAGCTCGCCGCCGATGGCCTCGAACGCGGCCTGGAACGAGCGGTTCTCGCCGTCGTAGAAGAGACCGCCCGACCAGCGGGCGATCTGCTCCAGGAACTCCCAGCCGCTCTCCCCGGACTCGCCGCGGAACCCGATCGGATAGAGGGTCACGTTGCTCGCGTCGATGAGCTGCAGCACCTCGCGCCGCGTGACGCGGCTGCCGAAGTCCTCGCCGTCGGTCATCACCACCAGCGCGCCGCGCGCCTCGCTGCCGATGCGGCGCAGCGCGCCGTCGAGCGCGTCGTAGAGGGCGGTCGGGCCCTGCCGGCGCGCCGCCGCCCGCATCTGGCCCAGGATCACGTCGGACTTGCGGCCCGGGTCCCAGAACCGCACGTCCGCGTCGAAGGACGCCAGCAGGCGGATGTGCGCGACCGGAACCGTCTGGAGGAAGCGCAGCGCGGCCTCGTACGCCTTCTCGCGCGAGCGCGCCATGCTGCCGCTCGTGTCCACCAGCAGGCCCACCGCGAACGCCTCGCCCTCGATCTCGACCGCGTCCCCGGGGCTGAAGAGGGTCACGTGCTGCGGCCGTCCGTCCTCGAAGATGCGGAAGTCGTGGCGCTCGAGCCCGCGCACCCAATCGCCCCGCCGGTCGGAGACGACGACCGTGACCTTGACCGCCTCGACGGCGGCGGGAAACACCGGCGAAGCGCCGGGCGGAGCCGGCGCGGCGGCCAGCGCGACCAGCGCGGCCGCAACCGGCGCGCTCACGGGCGCTTCGAGGGACGGCGCATGCCGCAGCGTACCCCGCGCGGCACGGCAGTTCAACGAATGCCCCGCTCGGCATGGCGAGCGTGCCCGGCGATGGACAAGGGAGTGGTGCTAGTCCTCGACGACCTCGGCGGCTTCTTCCGAAGACGGCGCCCCGGGCTCGTTCCGCGGGGACTCCTCGTCCGCCTCGAAGCGGCAGCCGTCGAAGCGCAGCGCGCACCAGGCCCGCGAGCCGGCCCGGTTCTTGGCCACCGCGCACCAGGCGGGGGTCCACTGCTTCTGGCCGGAGGTGGCCTCCAGCGCCAGCACGAGCACGGTGTCGCAGCGCTGCTCGAGGTCCGCCGGGTCCTTCCCCCGCGCCAGCTTCGCCGGGTTGCCGCGGCCGAGGATCGGGTTGCGGCGCCGGTCGCGCTTGAAGCCGATGCGCTCGTCCACCGCCTCGCCCTGCAGGCGCGGATCCCCCTCGCGCGCGGTCGAGGACACCAGCATCACCACCGCCCCCAGCTCCCGCGCCGCGATGCGCGCCTCGTGCCCCGTCCGCTCGATCACCTCGCGGTGGTCGGAGTCGCGGTCCGGGCCGCTCACGAGCTGCACGATGTCCACGACCACCATGAACGGCCGCGACCCCGGCGTCTCCTCCGGGTAGCGCGCGCGCATCCAGGCGGACACCGCGCGCAGGTTGTGGTAGCTCCAGCGGCCCGCGCTCCCGCCGACGATGTGGATCGGCAGGGCGCGGATGGCCTGGGCGTGCGTCCGGCGCAGCTCGTCGATGTCGGCGCGCCCGTCGCGGCCGGTGTAGAGCTCGGCCCAGTTGCGGCCCGCGCGCAGGGCCAGCAGGCGCGCCGCCACCTGGTCCTCGGCCGATTGCAGCGCGACGTAGCAGATCGGCACGCCCGACTCGGCCGCGTAGAGCGAGGCCTGCAGCGCGAACTGGGTCTTGCCGCTGCCGGAATCCCCGAGCAGGGCCACGCTGGCGCCCGCCCAGAAGCCTCCTCCGAGCGCCTGGGCGACGTTCGGCCACGGCAGCGGTACCGGCCGCTCCTCGCCGCGCGCGCGGCGCCCCATCCGGTCGAGCGTGTGGTCCAGCACCGCGCCGAGGTCCTTCGGCGTCACTTCATCGAGCGGATCGAGCGGCATCGGGGTCATTCTAGCGTCAGCGCGCCGGCTCCGGGCTTTCTACAACCGCTCTTGTAGAGTTTGCCAAGCCGGGGTGGCCGTCGGCTGCACCGCGCCCTCTCGCCGCCGGTTTCTCGAGGCCCACCATCGCTTTCGCCGCCCACCCGCACCGTGGCACAGCCGTTGCTTAGGTCGTGGCTTCGTCAGGCACACGACACGAGATTGGCTGGGGCCCGCGGGGGCCCCGCACGGCAAGGAGCGCTTCAATGGCACTGACGGTCACCCGGATCTCGGTGGGGGATGCGGAAACGGAACGTGCGCTGGAAACGGCCCTCGATGAGCTGGGAGTCCCTGTCGGCGAGGACTGGACCGCGTCGCTGACGATCTCGCCGGCGGGCGGCGCGTGGGAGATGGTGCTCGACGGCGCGCCACGCCTGAAGGCCGAGCACATCGACTGGGAGATCGTGCAGCGCGACGGCCGGGCGCGCTACCGGAAGCTGTTCCAGGGCAAGGCCGAGCAGAGCGTGCCGCACATCAAGCGGTGCGTCCGCCAGCTGTTCTGGGAGCGCATCCACTTCCAGGAGAACCCGATCCGCAGCGTGAACCCGAAGCTGGCCGAGGCGTTCGAAGAGGCGGTGTGGAGCGTGCTCCGCTACGCCGAGATGAACCCGCTGCACGTCCGCTTCGGCGTGTGGCGCGAGGGTTTCGACGGCATGAAGTTCGTCTGCAAGGTCGAGTACGCCGCCGTTCCCTGCCCGACCAAGCAGCTCCCGTGGACGTGGTGGTCGTCGCTGGTCCGCACGCCCGAGGACCTGGCGTTCGAGCTGCAGAAGGCGCTGGTCGCCCGGCAGAAGCGCCAGGTGGCCGCGACCGCCGCCGCCGCCCGCGCGCGGCTGCGCGCCGCGCGCCGCGCCGCCGCCCCGCCGCCGGCGCCGCCGGTGGCCGCCCTGCCGGTGCCGCCCGCGCCGGCCGCGAACGCGCTGTCGCACGTCGCCTCGGCCTGAGCCGGGCCTGAACCGGAACGTCTCCGCCCCGCCGCCCCGCGGCGGGGCGTCTTCTTTCCGGCCGGCCCGGACGTGGTAGAACTCCGGGCTGACACCCATGCCACGCCGGCGCTCCCGGGTCCGGATCAAGACCCCTCCCCTGCTCTTCGACCGCACGCAGAAGATGCTGGCGCGGATCTCCTCGCGGATCCGCGGCAGCTTCATGACCTACTGGACGTCCACCAGCGGGTCCGTCTGCGACAACGACGTCATGGCCCTCCACGAGATCCTGCGCGGCGCGGGGCGCCAGGCGCGCCTGGTCCTCTTCGTCAAGTCCGACGGCGGGAGCGGCATGGCCGCCCTGCGCATGGTGCACCTGCTGCGGCGGTACACGCGCCGGCTCACGGTGGTGGCCCCGCTCAACTGCGCCTCCGCCGCCACCATGCTGGCCCTGGGCGCGGACACGATCTCGATGGGGCCGCT
>DATBIZ010000225.1:0-2047 GCA_036556645.1 Vicinamibacteria bacterium
CGCGCCAACTGGTGGCCCGGCTCTCCCCGGAGCCGATCGGCAGCGCGGCGCCGGACCTGCTCACCGGGGTGCTGGCCGCGCTGGGGGTCACGTTCCTGTTCCTCTATTCCGGGGCGCTGACCCTGGGGCTGATGCTCGCGCGCTCGATCACGCGCAGCGTGCACGCGCTCTCGCTCGGCACCGAGCGGGTGCGCCACGGCGACTTCGCGCACGCGATCCCGGTGCGCAGCCGCGACCAGCTCGGCGAGCTGGCGGAGTCCTTCAACACGATGACGCGCGACATCCAGCAGCTCCTGCTCGAGTCCGCGGACAAGCAGCGGCTGGAGGAGGAGCTGCGGATCGCGCGCCAGATCCAGATGAGCCTGCTGCCGCAGGCCACGGTCACCGTGCCCGGCGTGCGGGTGGCCGCGCTGTGCCTGCCCGCGGCGGAGGTGGGCGGCGACTACTACGACCTGCTGCCGCTCTCGGCGACGCGCATGGGCGTGCTGGTGGCCGACGTGTCGGGCAAGGGCACCTCGGCCGCGCTGTACATGGCGGAGCTGAAGGGGCTGGTGCTCTCGCTGTCGCGGATCTACGACTCGCCCGCGCGCCTGCTCGGCGAGGCCAACCGGATCCTGGCCGCGAACATGGACGCGCGCTCGTTCATCACCATGACCTACGCGGTGGTGGACACCGCGGCGCGCCGGCTGCGCTTCGCGCGCGCGGGCCACAACCCGATCATCCACCTCGACCGGCGGAGCGGGCGGACGCACGTGCTGGCCACCCGCGGGATGGGGCTCGGCCTCGACCCCGGCGAGCGCTTCGAGCAGGTGCTGGAGGAGGCCGAGGTGCCCCTCGTCAGCGGCGACGTGTTCGTCTTCTTCACGGACGGGCTCTCCGAGGCGATGAACGAGCGCGCGGAGCTGTTCGGGGAGGGGCGGCTGCGCGAGGTGATCGAGCGGACCGACCTGCTGGGCACGGAGCAGATCAAGGAGGCGATCCTGGCCGGCATCCGTTCGTTCGTCGGCGGCGCCGCCCCGCACGACGACATGACGCTGGTCGTGCTCGAAGTGGCCTGAGCCCGGTGAGCCTCCCCCCGGATCGCGACGCCGAGCTCGCGCGCCTGCAGGAGAGGCTCGGGCACCGGTTCACGGACCGCGCGCTCCTCGACCGCGCGCTCACGCACACCAGCCACGCCCACCAGGACGCGGCGGAGGGCACCCTGCACAACGAGCCGCTCGAGTTCCTGGGCGACTCGGTGCTCGGGTTCGTGGTGGCCGACCTGCTCCACCGGCGCGACCCCGAGGGCGCCGAAGGGGGCAAGAGCAAGGCGCGGGCGTACCTGGTCGCGGCGCCGAGCCTGGCGCGGAAGGCGGCCGAGCTGGGGCTGCCCGCGCTGCTGCGCCTGGGCCGCGGCGAGGAGAAGACGGGCGGCCGGAAGAAGTCGAGCCTGTGGGCCGACGCCTACGAGGCGGTGATCGCCGCGCTCTATCTCGACGGCGGCCTCCCGGCCGCGTACCGGTTCGTGGAGAGGGAGTTCGCGGGCGACCTGGCGGAGGCGGCCTCCGCCAGCACCGACCACAAGAGCGCGCTGCAGGAGCTGCTGCAGGCGCGCGGCGAGGCGGTGCCGGAATACGTCGTCCTCGCCGAGGAGGGGCCGAGCCACCGGCGGGAGTTCCGCGTGGAGTGCCGCGTCAACGGCCGCGCGTTGTCCGAGGCGACCGGCAGCTCGAAGAAGACGGCGCAGCAGGAGGCGGCGCGGCGGGCGCTGGAGGCGCTGTCGGCCGCGGATCAGGGACCGCCGCGGTAGCGGACGTCGTCCTCGGTGCCGCACTCGGTGTCGCGGCCGCACGACCACAGCTCGTAGCGGATTCCGTCCACCGAGAACGCGATCGGCGACCCCCAGAAGTCGGACGCCGGGTCCTCGCCCTGCCCCTGCACCCACGACCGCACGAAATGGTGGAACTGGTCCGGCGGGGGATACCGCGCGTAGCTCGCGTACTCCGCGTCGAGGGCGGCCGAGATCGCGCCCATCTTCATGCGGGTCTGCGACGACTGCCAGGACGTG
>DATBIZ010000226.1:0-3258 GCA_036556645.1 Vicinamibacteria bacterium
GCCCACGCCCACGCGCAGGTCGTCCGCGAGGTCCACCTCGACCGAGATCGGCACCGCGCCCTCGCCGGCGCCGCCGCGCCACGACCCGGGCGCCCAGTGCTCGCCGGCCGCCGTCAGCTCCGAGGTGCGGATGTCGTCGCGATACGTGCTGCGGTACTCGCGGCGGAGGGCCCAGCGCGCCGGGACGTCCTCGCGCCGGCCGGGATGCGTGGCCAGCAGGTGCGCGACGGCGCGGCCCTTCACCGCGGCGATCCGCATGGGCACGATCGGCGCGGTGGCCATCACCGGATGGCCGTCCGCGCGGAGCGCGGCCTCGAGCGGCTCCCGCTGGTCCGGCTGGATGTCGAACAGGACCATGTTGGGCCGGTCCTCCGCGGCGTCCACGCGCAGGTCGCGCAGCAGGTTGCCCTGGAGCACGACCACCACCCCGAGCAGGAAGGCGCCGAAGCCGAGGGCGAGCACCACCGCCGAGGTCTGGTTCGCCGGGCGGTAGAGGTTCGCGAGGCCCTGGCGCCAGACGTAGGGCCACTCCGAGGGGAAGAACCGCCGCACCGTGCGCGTGAGGCCCAGCGCGGCGAGCGCGAAGACGGCCAGGGCGGCGCCGATCCCGGCCGCGAACACGAGCCCGGTGCGGGTGTCCGGCGCCTGCAGCACCGAGAGCAGCACGACCGAGGCCACGAGGCCGCCCGCGACCACGGCCCGCAACGGGTCGCGGTCCGGTGACGGCTCGTCTTCGTAGGCGCGCCGGAGGAGGACCAGCGGCGACACGCGGCGCACGGCGAGCAGCGGCCAGAGAGCGAACAGCAGCGCCACCCACACGCCCATCCCGAGGCCGGCCAGGATCGACGGCCACGACAGCGCGAAGCGCACGTCCACCGGCAGGAAGTCGCCCAGCAGCTTCGGCAGCACCGTCTGCACCACGACGCCGATCGCCGCGCCCAGCACGCTCCCGCCCAGTCCCATCGCCGCGGCCTGGAGCAGGTACACGGCGAAGAGGCGGCTCGACGAGGCGCCCAGGCAGCGCAGGACCGCGACGGTGTCCAGCTTCCGCTTCACCAGCACGTGCACCGCGCTGGCCACGCCGAGCCCGCCCAGCAGGAGCGCGACCAGGGCGAGCAGGCCCAGATAGCGGCTGAGCCGGGCCAGCGACTCGCCCATGGACTCGCGGTCCTCGGCCACCGTGCGCACGCTGACGCGCTCGGCGGAGAAGAGGCCGCGATAGCGGTTGGCCAGGGTGTCGGGCCGCGCGCCCCCGCCGACCTGCAGATAGGCCTCGTAGCGGGCGCGCGCGCCGAACTCGAGCAGCCCGGCCTGCTGGAGGTCGCCCAGCGCCATGAACACGCGCGGCCCCATCGCCGAGCGCAGCCCCACGTCGCCGGGCACGTCGAGCACGGTCCCCGCGATCGGCAGGCGCGCTTCGCCCAGCGCGAGCACGTCCCCCACGCGCGCGTCGAGCGCGGTGAGCAGCGACGGGTCCACCAGCACGCCGCCGCCCTTCGCCACCTGGGCCCAGGCCTGGGGCGGATCCGTCGTGATCACGCCGTAGAACGGGTAGCCGTCCTCGACGGCCGTCACCTGCACCAGGCGCGAGCCGGACGTGCGGGGGACGTAGGCCATCCCCGCGAAGCGCGCCACCCGCGCCAGGCGCGTCTCACCCGCCCGCGCGCGCAGCTCCTGCAGCAGCGCCTCGGCCCGCGGCGAGAACGCGTTGCCGCTGCCCAGCACGAGGTCCGCGCCGAGCACGCCCCGGGCCTGCTCCTGCACCGAGCGCTGCAGGTTCGCGCTGAACGAGTCGATGGACACCAGCGCGGCCACGCCGGCCGAGACGGCCACCATCAGCCAGGCCAGGCGGCGGACCGACGCCCGGCTCTCGCGCCAGGCCAGGGCGAGCACGAACCGCGCCGCGCTGGTCACGCGGACGAGTCCGCCACCACCGCGCCGTCGCGCAGCCGGATCACGCGGCGCGCCCGCGCCGCGAGGTCGGGGTCGTGGGTGACGAGCACCAGCGTGGTGCCCGTCTCCCGGTTCAGCTCCCCGAGCAGCTCGATCACCCGGGCGCCGGTGGCGGCGTCGAGGTTGCCGGTCGGCTCGTCCGCGAACAGGATCCTGGGCCGGTGGCTGAACGCGCGCGCCACCGCCACGCGCTGCTGCTCGCCGCCCGAGAGCTGTGCCGGGTAGTGGTGCCCGCGGTCGCCGAGGCCGACGCGGGCCAGCAGCTCGTCCGCGCGCTGGCGCGCGGGCTGGGCCTGCAGCTCGAGCGGCACCTGCACGTTCTCGCGCGCGGTGAGGGTCGGGATCAGGTGGAACGACTGGAACACGAAGCCGACCCTCTCGGCCCGCAGCTTCGCGCGCTGGTCCTCGCTGAGCGCGGCGAGGTCCTGCCCGTCGAGCCACACGCGCCCGGCCTTGGGCCGGTCGAGGCCGGCCAGCAGGCCGAGCAGCGTGCTCTTGCCGCTGCCGGACGGGCCCACGATGGCGAGGAACGCCCCGGGCTCCAGCGCGAACGTGATATCTCTAAGGACGGTGAGCTCGCGCCCGCCGGAGAGGTAGCTCTGGGTGAGTGACTCGGCGCGCAGCATGGTCCATGACGGGGTACGCCCCGTGAGCGTGAAAAGTTGTGGCCCGACTCCGACCCTGCATCATAGCCAGAAAGCCCGTGTCGCTCCTGCTCGCGCTCACGGCGGCCGCGGCCTGCCGCGGCGAGACCCGGCCTTCGGCCGCCCCGTCCCCCGCCTCGTCCCCCTCGCCTGACGCGCGCGCGGCGGGGCCGGCCACGCCGGTGATCCTGTTCGTGGGCACCAGCCTGACCGCCGGCTACGGCCTCGACCCGGCCGAAGCCTACCCCGCGCTGATCCAGCACAAGCTCGACGCCGCCGGCCTGCGCTACCGGGTCGTCAACGCCGGCGTCAGCGGCGAGACCTCGGCCGGCGCGCGCCGGCGCATCGACTGGCTGCTCGCGCAGCCGGTGGCCGTGCTCGCGGTCGAGACCGGGGCGAACGATGGGCTGCGCGGGATCGACCCGCAGGACGCCCGCGCGAACATCCAGGCCATCTTCGACCGCGCGAAGAAGCAGTCGCCTCCGCCGCGGCTGATGCTGATCGGCATGGCCGCCCCGCCCAACCTCGGCTCGCGCTACGCGGGCGCGTTCGCCGCGATCTATCCCGAGCTGGCGCGCGAGAACGGCGCGGCGCTGGTGCCCTTCCTGCTCGAGGGTGTCGCCGGCATCCCGCGGCTGAACCTGCCCGACGGTGTCCATCC
>DATBIZ010000227.1:0-7443 GCA_036556645.1 Vicinamibacteria bacterium
GGCCTGGCCGTGTCCGACTACGACCGTGACGGCGACCTCGACGTGCTGATCGTGCATCACGGGGAGGGCGTGCAGCTCCTGCGCAACGACATGCAGGCGGGCCGCTGGATCGAGGTCGTGCTCCGCAGCCGGCCTGCGAAAGGCCGCACCCCCCACGGCTTCGCGGAGGGAGCCTCGCTGGTCGCGCGCGCGAGCGGCACCGAGCTGCGCCGCGCCGCCGGCGGCGCGTCGTACCTCTCCCAGAGCACGCGCACCGTGCACTTCGGCCTCGGCGCCGCCGGGCGCGTGGACGAGCTGGCCGTGCGCTGGCCGGACGGACGCCGGGCGCGCTACGGTCCGCTCGAAGCCGGCACGCGCTGGGAGGTCCGGCAGGACGAGGCGGCGGCCCGGAGGGTCGAGCCGCCGAGCCGCGCCACGGACGCGCCCACGGCCGTGTCGTCCGGGCCAGGGACCGACCGCGAGCGCGTGCTCGCGTTCTGGGCCGCGCACCGCGGCGGCATGCACGCGCTCAAGGTCGAGGCCGACCACGCCAAGGCGGCGGGGCTGTTCCGCCAGGCGCTCGCGCTCGACCCGCGCCACGAGGACGCGCGCTACTACCTGGCGAACTGCCTGGCCGCGCAGGGCGACACGGCGGCCGCCCTGGCGCAGCTCGAAGAGCTGATGCGCCTCAACGACCGCAGCCACCGCTCGTACATGCGCTGGGGATGGCTGCGCGCCTCCACGGCCACCTCCGATGCCGATCTGGCGGCCGCCGAGCGCGCGCTCGAGACCGCGCACCGCATCAACCCTGAGGAGACGGGCGCGCTGATGCTGATGGCCGAGGTCGCCCTGCTGCGCGGCGATCAGGCCCTCGCGCGGCAGAGGCTCGAGGCGGTCTGCCGGACGAACCCGCGCGCGGCGGGCGCGCTGTTCCTTCTCGGCTACCTGGATGGGCGCGGCGGCGACCCCGCGGCCACGCGGGCGCGGCTCGCCCAGGCGCGCGAGGCACTCGGGCCCGACTGGAAGCCGCGGGGCGCGACCGCCGAGGGCGATGTCCGCCGCCAGGCGCACGAGGACGCGTCGCTGCTCGCGTCCGCGTGGCAGCGCTGGGACGGGACGCCGGATCCGCGCCGCGCGTTCGCTTCGCTCGAGAAGCGGCTGGCGAAGACTCGGTGAGGAGCGCGAGCGAATGACCCCGATCGGCCACGTGCGCAGCCCGTTCCAGGACACCGCGCAGATCCCCAAGGGCCCCGGCGCCGAGCACACGGCCGAAGGCGTGCTCGAGATCCGCCCGGAGCTGGAGGCGGGGCTCACCGACATCGAAGGCTTCTCGCACCTCTACGTGATCTGGGTGTTCGACCGCTCGGAGAAGGACGCGCCGCTCACCGGCATCCCGCCCAGCGACGACCGGCCCCACGGCGTGTTCGCCACCCGCAGCCCCCGCCGCCCGAACCCGATCGGCCTGACCGTGGTCGAGCTCCTCGGCCGCGACGGCCCGCGCCTGCGCGTGCGCGGAGTGGACATGCTGGACGGCACGCCGATCCTCGACATCAAGCCCTATCTGTCGAACGTGCCGCCCGACCGCCTCCGCCGCGGCTGGCTGGAGGAAGCGGAGCGGCGTCGCGCGCAGCGCGGCGGCGCTCCGCAAGGGGGTTCCGGGGGGAGCGCGAAGGCCATCGGAGCCGAAGTCCGCCCCCGGCCTTCGCGATCCCCCCGGAGATGAAGCAAGGAGTGGCGCCAGGTCAGGGCGCCGCCGGCCGCTTGCGGTTGTAGTCGGCGAGCCAGGCCGCATCCACCCGGCTCGCGCGCAGCCGGCGCTTGCGCGCGCGGAGCCACGCGCCGCGGTCGTTCAGGATCCGCGGCCCGGTGCGCAGGTTCGGGCCGTGGCACATCGCGCACTCGAGCGCGCGGACCTTGAGGCCGGCGTCCAACGCGCGCTTGCGCATGTGGTCGCGGTCGAACGTGTGGCAATAGGAGCACTTCGCGGCGGGATAGCGGAGCGAGACCGCCTCCTGGCCGATGCGCACGGTGGCCCGGGCGGGAGCGGCCGCGCCGGCGGCGACGAGCACCACGGCGGCGACGCAGACGCTCTTCATGCGCACCTCCACCGAGCGGCCCGGTGCCCGGCACCGGCGCCTCGTCCGCGCACAGGCGCAAGGCCCGCGCCAGCGTCGCAGGTCAACCGGCTCATCGCGGACGGGCCCCGATCCCCGAAGGAGTTGCGCGTCCCGCGGCTGCGGCAGCGCTCACCGCGCGAATTGTGCGGGCGCTCGGCGTGCGCCGTGAGCGTTTTGGGCACTTTCGCGCGGCACCCTGCTTGCAGCCATCGCGCACGGGTCACAACAGCGCGCGAAAAAGATGGGGATCCCTGTTCGCCTGCCTCAACTCGAAGACTGGAAGCGGCAGGTCAAATGCCAGGCGGGCTGCCCCGTGGGCACCGACGCCGGCCGCTACGTGCAGCTGATCGCGCAGGGCCGCGACGAAGACGCCTACCTGGTGGCGCGCGCCCCGAACCCGTTCGCTTCGGTGTGCGGGCGCGTCTGCGCGGCGCCCTGCGAGGACGCGTGCCGGCGCGGATCCATCGACGCGCCGATCAGCATCCGCGCGCTGAAACGCTTCGTGACCGAGAAGTACGGCGTGGAGAGCACGCGGCCCGACACGCAGGACCGGCTGCGCGAGGGCCCGCTCCTCGAAGGCAACGTCTACCCCGCCCACCTGCCGGGCGCGGCCGTCGCGGCGTCTCCGCGGCGGAAGGTGGCGGTGATCGGAGCCGGGCCGTCCGGGCTCTCCGCCGCGCACGACCTGGCGCTCCTCGGCTACGACGTCACGGTGTTCGAGGCGGCGCCGGAGCCGGGCGGGATGATGCGCTTCGGCATCCCGGAATACCGCCTGCCGCGTTCGCTGATCCGCGCCGAGGTCGACAAGGTCCTGTCGCTCGGCGTGACGCTGCGCACGGCCACGGCGCTGACGCCGGAGTTCGGGCTGCGCGAGCTGCGGCGTGACGGCTTCGCCGCCTTCTTCCTCTCCGTCGGCGTCTCGAAGGGGCGCGACCTGCAGGTGCCCGGCGTCGAGCTCGACGGCGTGGTCAAGGCGGTGGACTACCTGCTCAACGTCAACCGCGGCTATCGCCTCGACCTCGGGCGGAAGGTGGTGGTCATCGGCGGCGGCTTCGTGGCCTTCGACGCCGCGCGCACCGCGTTGCGGCTCGGACGCGAGGACGAGGCGCATGCGCTCGGCGAGCGGCTGGGCGAGGAGGCCGACGCGCGCCTCAAGGAGGCGCTCGACTCCGCGCGGGCGGCCCTGCGCGGCGGCGCCACCGAGGTGACGATCGTCTCCCTCGAGAGCTTCGACGAGATGCCGGTCCTGAAGACGACCCAGGGCCACGAGGAGTTCGAGGAGGCGAGGAAGGAAGGCGTCGCCTTCGTCCCGCGGCGCGGGCCGAAGCGGTTCCTCGGCGACGGCCGCCTGCGGGCGATCGAGCTCAGGCGCGTGACCGAGGTCTTCGACGCGGCCGGACGATTCGCGCCGGCCTACGACGACGACGACGTGGTCACGGTGGAGGCCGACGCCTGCATCCTGGCCATCGGCCAGAAGGCGGACCTCTCCTTCCTCAAGCCCGAGGACCAGGTCGAGCTGACGCCGGGCGGCACCGTGCGCGTGGATCCCTTGACGCTCGCCACCTCGGGCCCCGGCGTGTTCGCGGGCGGCGACGTGGCGTTCGGCCCGCGGAACCTGATCGAGGCGGTGGCCAACGGCAAGCGCGCGGCGCGCTCGATCCACGCGTTCCTGGCCGGCGAGAAGGCCGCCCTCGCGCGGCACCTGGACATCGAGGAGATCCCGGCCGAGCTCTACCGGATGATCGCCGGCTTCGAGGTGCTCGACCGGCAGGCCCCACCCACGCTCGACGTCGGGCGGCGCACCGGCATCGCCGAGGTCGAGACCGGCTACGCCGAGCAGCAGGCGCGGGAGCAGGCCGCGCGCTGCCTGGTCTGCCACGTGCAGACGATCTACGACCCCGAGAAGTGCGTGCTCTGCAACCGCTGCGTGGACGTGTGCCCCGAGTACTGCCTGGCCCTGGTGCCGTTCGAGACGCTGGACCTGCCGGAGGCGCAGCGGCAGGAGCTGGCCGCCCGCGCGGAGCCGGGCGCGCTGCCCCTGGCCGCGATGCTGAAGGACGACGAGCGCTGCATCCGCTGCGGCCTCTGCGCCATCCGCTGCCCGACCGGCGCCATGACCATGGAGCGGTTCCAGATCACGGAGAGATTCACGGAGAACGCATGAGCCAAGGACCCGATCGCCGCGACTTCCTCTTCAAGCTCGGCACCGGCGCCGGGCTCACCGCGCTGGCCGCCCAGGCCGGCGCCTCGCTCCGCTCGCTGGTGCCCAACGTCTCCTACGACGCGCCCACCACGGTGAAGCTCGGGCCGCCCGCCGAGTTCCCGGACGGGCTCAAGTTCCTGCCCGACCAGCGGCTGTTCGTCTTCCGCGAGGGCAACACCTTCCACGCCGTCTCCGCGGTGTGCACGCACCTGGGCTGTACCGTGCGCGCGGAGGCGCTGTCGCGGCCCGAGGTGATGACCGTCGAGGGCTCGCCCCTGCGCGTGACCCATCGCTTCCTGTGCCCGTGCCACGGGTCGCGCTACACCGGCGACGGCGGCAACGTCTCCGGCCCCGCGCCGCGCCCGCTGGCCTGGTACCGGCTCTCCATCGCCGCCGACGACGGGCAGCTCGTGGCCGACCTCGCCGACGAGGTGGCCCGCGACTTCCGCCTGACGCTGGCCTGAGGCGCGCATGGCACACGTGGCCCCCGAACCCACCGTCCACCGCTCGGCGCCCGGCGTGCACCCGCGCCCGCTCTGGAGCGTGCGCCCGCAGTCGGACCGGGAGGCCGGCGACGCGATCGTCGCGAACTTCCTCCTGCACTGGTTCCCGGCCAAGGTCAGCAAGGCGGCCATGGCCTGGACGTATTCCTTCTGGCTCGGCACCGTCTCCGCCGCCCTGCTCCTGCTGCTCGTCCTCTCCGGGCTGCCCCTGCTCTTCCTGTACGTGCCGTCGGTGGAGCGCGCCTACGCCTCGGTGAAGGACATCGAATACGTGATCACGTTCGGCTCCTGGATCCGCTCCGTGCACCGGCTCTCCGCGCACCTGATGGTGGCGGCGGTCTTCCTGCACCTGGTGCGCGTGTTCCTGACCGGGGCCTACAAGAACGGGGTGGGGCGGTCGCAGCGGCGCGAGTGGAACTGGGTGATCGGCGTGGGGCTGCTGCTGTGCACCCTGTTCCTCTCCTTCACCGGGTACCTCCTGCCCTGGGACCAGCTCGCCTACTGGGCGGTGACGGTGGGCACCAACATCGCCTCGTCCATCCCGGTGATCGGGCCCACGGTGCGGGAGCTGATGATCGGCGGGCGCACCATCGAGCAGCCGACGCTGATCCGCTTCTACGTGCTGCACGTGATCGTGCTGCCGGGCGCGCTCTTCGCGCTGTTCCTCTACCACATGTGGCGCATCCGCCGGGACGGCGGCCTCGCGCGCGCCGACCGCGAGACCGTGCTGGAGAGCACGGTGGCGGTGCCGCCCACGCCGACCAAGACCTACACGCTGCTGGGCGTGGCGCGCGGCACCGCGCCCACCGTCACCGCGCGCAGCCTCGAGGCGCCCTTCGCCACCGTGAACTCCGTTCCCGACCTCACCCGGCGCGCGGCCATCGCGGTGCTGGGCACGATCGCCGTGGTGGGCCTGCTCGCGGTGTTCATCGCCTCGCCGCTCGAAGAGCCGGCCAACGCGCTGGTCACGCCGAACCCGGCCAAGGCGCCCTGGTACTTCCTGTGGCTGCAGGAGATCGTCACCCTCACCACGATCCGCATCGGCTCCTTCACGCTCAACGGCGCGTTCCTCGGCGGTGTGCTGCTGCCGGGAGCCCTGCTGGCGCTGCTCACCGCCTGGCCGTGGCTGGACCGGAGCCCGGCCCCCGCGGCGGGCGCCTGGCTGCCCGCCGTGCGCCGGCGCCAGAACGTCGTCTTCCTGCTGCTGGTCGCGCTGGTCCTGGCGCTGACGGTCGTGGGCACCTTCATGCGCGGGCCCTACTGGCACCTCTACTGGCCCTGGGAAGCGTGGCCGGAGATTCCCACGAGGATCTGAGATGGAGAAGCGCACCGACTCTCCCTACCCGCGGCGCGACCGGCCGGTGCTGGCGCTGGTCGGCGTGCTGCTCGTGGTCTCGACCGCGCTGTTCGCCTGGGCGGACCGCGCGCACGAGTGGCGCTACTACCAGTGGGAGTTCAAGAACCAGGTCCGCGAGAAGTTCGGCGAGGACAAGGCGCGCACGGTGCCGTCGGGCATCCAGCAGGTCTGGGTGAGCGGCCTGGGCCGCGCCGACCGCTGCGTGAGCTGCCACCAGGCGGTGAGCTGGAAGGGGTTCGAGGCGGCCGACGAGCCATGGCGCACGCACCCGGCCGGGCCGCTCCAGGCGCACCCGATCGAGAAGTTCGGCTGCACGTCGTGCCACGGCGGCCAGGGCTGGGCCATCGACGCCGAGGAGGCCCACGGCAAGGTCGCGCACTGGGAGGAGCCGCTGCTCGGCTCGGAGCTGGGCGAGGCCTATTCGCTGGCCGACGACAAGAAGGCGCTCGTGCAGATGAACTGCAACGTGTGCCATCGCTACGAGCGCGAGACCGCGGGCGCGGAGGCGATCAACCTGGCCAAGCAGCTCGTCCAGGAGAAGGGCTGCCGCGCCTGTCACGTGATCAACGGGCGCGGGGGCACCATCGGCCCCGACCTCACCCGCGTCGGCGACAAGGCGCCCGAGCAGTACGAATACGGCCGGCTCTCCGGCCAGAAGACCGCCTTCGCCTGGCACGTCGCGCACTTCAAGGACCCGCGCGCGCTGGTGGAGGACAGCGTGATGCCGAACTTCCACCTCACCACCAAGCAGGCGCAGGCGCTCTCCATGCTGGTGCTCTCCTGGCGCAAGGCGGAGCTGCCGGTCGAGTACCTGCCCGGGGCGCCGCGCGCGGACCCGCAGACGGCCGCAGAGGCCGAGGAAGAGCAGCGGATGAAGACCGGGCCGGGGGCGTGGTTCGTCAAGACCGGCTGCTTCGTCTGCCACTCGGTGTCGGCGTTCGGGGTGAAGAGCCCGGCGCAGATCGGGCCGGACCTCTCGACCGCGGTCGAAGACACCCAGAAGCGCTTCGGACGGACCGTGGACGACTTCCTGCGCGAGCCGACGGGCACCATGGCCGTCGTGCTCTCGCGCCAGATCGTGCTGACCCCCGAGCAGAAAGCGGAGGCGGTCGCGAACCTGCGGGCGGCCTTCGCCGAATACCAGAAGCAGCAGCAGGCGGGCACGGCCAGGGTGCCGGGCGCCGCCGGCGGCGCACATGACTGAAAGAAGGAGAGTGAAATGACGAAGCGAGGCATCCTGCTCGGCGTCGCCGCCGGGGTGGCCGCGATGGCCGCCCTGGCCAT
>DATBIZ010000228.1:0-1539 GCA_036556645.1 Vicinamibacteria bacterium
TGGGCATGCTGCTCGCGGAGGCGCTGCACCTGCCCCGCTGGTTCCTGGTGCTGTTCCTGCTCGCGTTCATGATGGTCAAGGCGGTGATGATCGGCGGGAACTTCATGCACCTCCGCTACGAGAAGCGCAACCTCGCGGTCATGGTGGCGGGCGGGATCCTGGTGACCTCCCTGATCCTCTACCTGTTCATCGTGAACGAGAGCTCGCACGTGCTCTCGCACACGGTCCGCTGACGGAGGCTTCCCGCTCTTGGCGATCTCTGCGCGCCTGACGCTCGTGGCCCTGGTCGCCGGCGCGCTGGCGTTCGCGGCCGTGACTCCGGCCGCCGCGCAGTGCGCGATGTGCAAGGCGGCGATCGAGGGCTCCACGGACGGCAACGTCGGCGCGCAGTTCAACCGCGCGATCCTGGTGATGATGGCCGGCCCGTACCTGGTCATGGGCGCGTTCGGCGTCGTGCTGTTCCGGGAACGCCTGCGGCGGGGCGCCCGGGCGCTGCTCGGCCGCCTGGGCCGGGCGGCGCCGCTCCGCCGGCGTTGACGGGCCAGAGCGGGCCCGCCGCCGATCCCCGCTCGCGCGCTCGAACCCGGGCGTGGGCCCTCCTGGCGGTGAGCGCCGCCGGCCTGGCCCTGGTGGCGCTCGGCCGCGCGCTCCTCCACCGCGAGGGTCCGCCCGTGCTCGGGCAGGTGCCCGCGTTCGCGCTGGTCGAGCGCAGCGGCCGTCCGCTCACCGCGGGAGCGCTTCGCGGCCGCCCGTGGGTCGCCGGCTTCATCTTCACGCGGTGCGGAGGCGCGTGCCCGGCCATGACCGCGCGCATGGCGACGCTGCACCACGAGCACCCGGACGACCTCGCCCTGGTCTCGTTCACCGTGGACCCGGGGCACGACACGCCCGAGGTCCTCCGCCGGTACGCCGATCGCGCGGGCGCCGGGCCCGGGTGGCTCTTCGCGACGGGCGAGCGCGATGCGCTGTATCGGCTCGCCATCCACGGGTTCAAGCTGGGAGTCGAGGAGGTGCCGCCGGAGGAACAGGGCGCGGGGGGCGACGGGCCGTTCCTTCACAGCTCGCACTTCGTCCTCGTGGACGGCGGCGGGCGCATCCGCGGGTACTACGACAGCACCGACGAGGAGGCGCTCCGCCGTCTGCGGCGCGACGTCGCCGCCGTCCAGGCGGAGGGCCCGCCCGCGTGACCGTCCGCGACCTCCCCACGCTCAACGCGGCGCTGAACGCCACGAGCGCGGTGCTGCTCGTGACGGGGTGGCTCCTGATCCGGCGGGGCCGCCGCGAGGCGCACCGCCGCGCGATGCTGGCCGCGGTGGCCTGCTCGGGGTTGTTCCTGGTCTCGTACCTCGTGTACCACGCGCAGGTGGGCTCGGTCCGCTTCCAGGGCCAGGGGACGATCCGGACCGTCTACTTCGCCATCCTCCTCACCCACACGGTGCTCGCCGCCGCGATCCTGCCCCTGGTGCTGGTCACGCTGGTCCGCGCGCTCCAGCAGCGCTTCGACCGCCACCGGAGGATCGCCCGCGTCACGTTCCCGCT
>DATBIZ010000229.1:0-9265 GCA_036556645.1 Vicinamibacteria bacterium
GGGATCGTCGCCGAGCGCCACCTCGACCTTGTTGAGCGCGGGCCCCAGGGGCGACTCGATCGGTACCTCCAGGCGGTCCTTCTCCGTGGGCGCCGCCGGGGCATCCACCTTCACCGTCGTCGACGCGAGGTTGAAGCCCGCGAGCGTCACCGCGGTGGCACTCCCGCGGCGCAGGCCGAGGGGGAAGACGTCGGTGACGTAGGGCAGCTCGCCCGCGGTCAGCCGATAGAAGTGCCCGGTGCCGCCGCCGCCGAGGCCGTCGGCGATCTCGAGCGTGTACGTCCCGGCGCGCTCGAACCGGTGGGCGAGCAGCGAGTCGGTGCGGCCACGGAAGTCGTCGGCGCGCGCGACCACGCCCCCCGCCGCGTCACGCAGCGTGACCGTGGCGTCGAGGCCGGAACCGATCCGCGCCGCCATCACGTCGAACACGACCTGCTGGCCCGCGCGCGCGTCGAACCGGTAGCGGTCGAGGTCGTTGGCCTTCTCGATCGTGCCGTTGACCGTGACCGGGAGCCTCACCACCTGGGCGGCGTCGGCGGCGTCGTTGGGCTCGGCCTCGGCCGCCTCGGCCACGGCGCCCACGGCGAAGTTGGCCAGGTTCGTCGCGCCCAGCGGGGTGAGCAGCCGGAAGCTGTGGCGGCCGAGCGGGACGTCGGGGCCGACCGTGACCTCGACCGCGAGCCGGTAGTCGCGCGCGCGGTCCTCGATCGGCGCGCCGGTCGACTCGGGGTCGCGCTCGATCACGTCGGGCCCGAGGTCTTCGCTCTTCACGATGCGGCCGGAGAGCCCCTGGTGGTCGAACAGCACCGCGCTCGCGTCGGCCAGGTTGTTGCCCTCCACCGTCACCGTCACGGTGGTGCCGCGCTGGCCGCCGGTCGGGCGAGCCGAGCCGATCGAGGCGGGCCGCGTCTGCGCCCAGGCGCACGGCACCACGGCGAAGACGGCCAGGAAGACGGCCCACCGCCCCTTCATCGCCCGCTCCCTCCCGCACCGGCCGGCCGCGCCAGCTCCGCCCGCACGCGACCCGACGCCAGGTCGTAGACGCTGACCGAGCCGTCGTAGCGGCCCACCGCCACCCGCGCGCCGTCCGGCGCCACCGCCATCGCCATCGGCCAGTCGGGCTGATCGGCCAGCACGCGCACCTCGACGCGCTTGGCCACGTCCCACACCTTCACCACGCGGTCCGCGCCGGCGGTCACGATGCGGCCGCCGTCGGGCGAGAACGCGAGGGCGACCACCGCCTCCTCGTGCGCGCTCAGCGCGAAGGCCAGCGACCCGCCGTCCGCGCCGATGTCCCAGGCGCGCAGCATCTTGTCCGCGCCCGCCGCCGCGAGCAGCTTCCCGGACGGCGCGAAGGCGACCGCGTAGACCGTGTCGAGCGCGTCGGAGAGGGTGTAGAGGCGCCGGCCTTCCGCGACGTCCCACAGCTTGACCGTGCGGTCGCCCGAGCCGGAGGCGAGCCACTTGCCGTCGGGGCTGAACGCGAGCGCGAACACCGCGTCGAGGTGCTCGGAGAGCTTCGCCCGCTCGCGGCCGGTGCCGGGATACCAGAGGCGGATCGCCTTGTCGTAGCTGGCGGTGGCCAGGAAGCGGCCGTTCGGGCTGAACGCGGCCGCGTACACGTAGTCGCGGTGGCCCTCGATCTTGCGCGCCGCCGCGCCGGTGCTCGCGTCCCAGAGCAGGACCTCGCCGCCGCGCGAGGGCGGACCGCCCGCGCCCGCCACCGTCTTGCCGTCGGGGCTCCACGCCACCGCGCGCACCGCGTCGGCGGCGCCGCTGAGCGTGCGCGCCAGCCTGCCGGTCGCGGCGTCGAAGAGGCGCACCTCCTTGTAACCGGCGACGGCCAGCGTCTTGCCGTCGGGCGCGAACGCCACCGCGTAGGCGGGCGCGGCGCGCGGCGCGCGCGGCTTGATGTCGGGCAGCCGGGCCGCGGCGGACACCGCGGGCGGACGGGCGCCGGCGTCGATCCAGGCCCTGATCACGGCCAGCGCGTCGGCCGGCAGCGGCTTCTTCGGCGGCATCTTCGGCTTCGCGCGGCCCTCGACCATCATCACCAGCCGGCTCTTCTCGCTGTTGCCGGCCAGGAGCGCGGCGCCGTGCTCGCCGCCCCGCATCAGGTCCTCGTAGGTCTCCATCACCAGGTCCCCCTCGGGGTCCGCGGCGGCGTGGCAGCTCGTGCAGTGCTCCTCCAGGATGGGCAGGACCACGCGGTCGAAGTCGGGCGCTCCCGGCGCCGTCGGAGCAGCCTGCGGACCGGCGGCCGCGGCCGCGAGCAGGACGGCGGCGAGCGGCCGCGTGGCCAGGAGCAGGGGGGCAGTCACGCCGGTCACCTCCGGTCGCTCAGTGGTTGAACAGGAACTCCTTCGACGTGAGCAGCGCCCACGCGAGGTCCTCGAGCACGACGCGCCGGTTGTCGGGCGAGGCGGCGGGCCCGCCCGCCTCGCGGGCCATGGCGTCCGCAAGCGCCTTCAGCTCCTCCGCGTTCGGCTCGCGCGAGAGCGCGCCCAGGTACAGGGCGCGCACGACCGCCTCGTCGCTCGCGCCCTGCGCGACCAGGCGCGCGAGCGTGCCGTCCGGGCTCATCAGCTTGCGGTTGAGCGTGTCGCCGTTGATCGCGTGCAGTGCCTGGGTGAGCGTCGGGTCCTGCTGCCGCTCGCCGGACGAGGTCGCCGCCCGCTCGGGCCGGCCGAACGCGGTCAGGAAGTAGGACTTCACCCTGGTGTCGGCGAGCTGCAGGGCGCGCGTGCCGGGGCGGTAGCCGTCGAAGGTCTCCGGCACGCCGGTGACCTGGGAGAACGCGTCCAGGATCACCTCGGCGGGGAGCCGCCGCGCCAGGTAGCGCGAGCCGTACTTCTCGTCGTCCACGTTCAGCGCGGTGGCGACCGACGACCGCTGGTAGGCGGCCGAGTTCATGATCGTGCGGACCAGGTGCTTCACGTCGAAGCGATGCGCAACGAAGTCCCTGGTCACCGCCGCGAACAGCTCCTCGTTGGACGCGGGGTTGGTCGAGCGCAGGTCGTCCACCGGGTCCACCAGGCCGCGCCCGAAGAAGTTGCCCCAGACGCGGTTCACGACCGTGCGCGCGAAGAGGGGGTTGGCGGGCGAGGTGAGCCACCGCGCGAGGTGCTCGCGCCGATCCATGGCCGCTTCGAGCGGCAACGGCCTGCCGTCGAGCGGCCGCGGCGGCAGCGGCTTCCCGATGCGCGGCGAGGACGAGCCCTGGCCCAGGCTCAGGTCGCCGGCCGCGGCCGAGGAGACGATGAACGCGCCGCCGTCGGTCTTCGTGGTCACGCGCGCGAACAGGTTCGCGTAGCCGTAGTAGTCCTGCTGCGTCCACTTCTCGAGCGGGTGGTTGTGGCAGCGCGCGCAGGTGATCGTCACGCCCAGGAAGGCCTGGGTGTAGTTCTCGGCCAGCTCGAGCGGGTTGCGGTGGATCAGGAAGTAGTTGACCGCGCCCTGCTCGTCGCTGCGGCCGCTCGCCGTGGTCAGCTCGCGCGCGAAGGCGTCCCAGGGCTGGTTGGCCTGGACGGAGGCCCGGATCCAGCCGTAGAACGCCTGTGCGCCCTTGCGGTTGAGCTTGCGCGTGGAGACGAGGAGGACGTCCGACCACTTGTAGGCCCAATAGTCCACGAACTCGGGCCGCTCGAGCAGCGCGTCCACCAGCCGCGCGCGCTTGTCGGGGGCGGCGTCGGCCAGGAACCGCGCGCGCTCCTCGACCGTGGGCAGGATCCCCGCGGCGTCGAGGTACGCGCGGCGGATGAACTCGGCGTCGGTGGCCTGCGCGGACGGCGCGAGGTGGAGCTGCTGGAGCTTGGCGAGCACGAGGTCGTCGATGAAGTTGTGGCGGGGCGATGCGCGGAAGACGGCCGCGTCCACCTGCCGGGGAAACGGGATGGCCACCCGGGTGTGGCCCACCCGGCTCAGGAACGAGACGTTGATCGCGGTCTCGCCGTGGCCCTGCGCCTTCACGAGCCCGTCCTGCTCCACCGCGGCGACCGTCTCGTCGCCCGAGGTGAACACGGCCCAGCGCGTCACGTCGGCCGACGTGCCGTCCGAGTAGTGCGCCCGCACCGCGAGCTGCAGCTCCTGGCCGTCGCCCATGGTCCGCGCGGGCGGCTGCACCTCCAGCCGCAGGGGGCGCGGGTCGCTCTGGCGCGGCGGCGGCGCGCCCGCGGCGATCCAGGAGGCGATCACCGCGTATTCGGGCGAGTCCACCGTGAACCGCTTGCCGCCCATGTGCGGCACGGCGCGCGTGGGCTTGAGGAGCAGCAGGCTGCGCGCCGGCTCGAACAGGTTCGTGCGCCGGCCGGCGGCCTGGCGCGTGAGCGTCAGGTAGTCGGTCTCGGGATCGTAGCCGCGCAGGGTCAGCTTGAAGCCGTTCTTGCCGGCGGCGGCTCCGTGGCAGGCGCCCGAGTTGCAGCCGGCCTTGGTGAGGATCGGGATCACCTGGTTGCGGAAGCTCGGGACGCCCGGCGTCGCCGCCGGCCCGGGGGCCGCGACGCCGAGCGCCAGCGCGAGGACGGCCGGGTTCACCCGAACAGCTCCTTGATCGGCTCCACCCCGCGGTCCACCACCGGCAGGGGGCGGTTCTGCGGGCCGGGCAGGTCCGACTCGATGTCCACGCCGATCGCCTGCAGGATCGTGGCCGCCACGCTGGCGGCCGAAGCCGGCCGGTCCTTGGGATAGGCGCCGATCTCGTCGGACGCGCCGACCACCTGCCCGCCCTTGATCCCGCCGCCGGCCCACACCATGGACCAGCACTGCGGCCAGTGATCGCGGCCGCCGGCCGGGTTGATCTTCGGCGTGCGCCCGAACTCGCCGGTGGCGATCACCAGCGTCTTCTCGAGCATGCCGCGGTCGGCCAGGTCCTCCAGCAGCGAGCTGTAGGCGTGGTCGAACATCGGGCCCAGCAGGTCGCCGTAGGCGCTGATCGGGCTGAAGGGCGCGGAGCCGTGGATGTCCCAGGTGATCTCGTTGAACACGGTCTCGAACATGTTCACGGTCACGAAGCGCACGCCGGCCTCGACCAGCCGGCGCGCGAGCAGGCAGCTCATGCCGAACCGGTTGCGGCCGTAGCGGTCCTTGACCGCCTCCGCCTCCTTCGCGAGGTCGAACGCCTCGCGCGCCTTCGCGGACGAGATCAGGCGGTAGGCCTGCTCGAACGAGGAGTCCATCAGCCGCGCCTGCGGGCTGGCCTCGAACGCCTTCACCGTGCCGTCCACCACCGGCCGCAGCGAGCGGCGGCGGTCGGCGCGGATCGGCGTCAGGTAGTCGGGCGGGCGGAGGTCGGGCACCCGGAAGTCCGGCGCCGACGGGTCGGCCATCAGCGCGAACGGGTCGTGCGGCTTGCCCAGGAAGCCCGCGGTCTGGCCGTGCGGCATGTTGCCGCCGGTGTTGCCGATCGGCTTCGGGAGCAGCACGTGCGGCGGCACGTCGCCGCGCGGGCCCTTCAAGTAGCCGTAGATCGAGCCCACGTGCGGGTACTCGAGGCCGGCTTGGAAGAGCCGGCCGGTCTGCATCACCTGGTGGCCGGCGTCGTGCACGGCCACGCCCGCGTAATGGACCGAGCGCAGCAGCGCGAACTTGTCCGCGTGCTTCGCCATGCGCGGGAACACCTCGCTGATCCGGATGCCCGGGACGTTGGTCGGGATCGGCTTGTACGGGCCGCGCACCTCGGACGGCGCGTCCGGCTTCATGTCCCAGGTGTCGAGCTGGCTCGGCGCGCCGACCAGGAAGAGGAGGATCACGTTGACGTCGTTGTCCTCGCTCACGGCGCCGTAGGCCTTCAGCTTGAAGAGGTCGGAGAGCGTGAGGCCGAGCAGGCCCACCGTCCCCGCGTGCAGGAAGTCCCGCCGCGTCAGGCCGTCGCAGAAGTGCACGGCCCGGTCGGCGTCCAGACGGATCATGTTTCCTCGACGTGGCCCGCTACGCTCCGCGCGCGGGCCGGAATCTCGCCTGACCCCTCACCCGGACCCGGGAGGCGGTTCGAGGTGTTGTCCGGAACGTGTGCGGGAATGATAGCCGAACGGTCAGTCGGCCGCGAGCACGAGCAGCGTCGTGTCGTCCACCAGCGCGCCGCCTCCGAAGGCGAGGGCGGGGGCGAGCAGGCGGTCCTTCAGCGCCTCCGCGCCGAGCGCGCGCTCGCGCACGGC
Organism: Vicinamibacteria bacterium; assembly: GCA_036556645.1. Classification (GTDB taxonomy): domain Bacteria; phylum Acidobacteriota; class Vicinamibacteria; order Fen-336; family Fen-336; genus DATKEG01. The sequence goes on from DATBIZ010000229.1 coordinate 6,153, forward strand.
CAGGTCCACCAGGCGCCGCTCGCCGAACTCCTCGCCGCGCGCGTCGGCGATCTCGGTCAGGCCATCGGTGAAGAGGACGAGCCGGTCGCCAGCCTGAAGCGGCACCTGGCCTTCCGCGTACCGGCCGTCGGCCACCCCGGAGATCACGGGCCCGCCCGCCTCGAGCCGCTCGTGCGTGCCGTCGGCGTGGACCAGCACCGGCGGCAGGTGACCCGCCGTCGTGTAGGCCAGCCGCCGCGAGGCGGTGTCGAGCACCAGGTAGACGAGCGTGACGAACTTCTCGTCGGAGAGCCGCGCCGCCATCACGCGCCGCAGATGCGTGCACAGCTCGCCCGGGGTCCAGCCCTCGGCGGCGAGGGCGCGGATCGCGGCCTGCAGGTTGGACATCAGCAGCGCGGCCGGCAGGCCCTTGCCCGCCACGTCCGCGATGCACATCGCCACGCGTCCCTCGCGCACGCCGAAGACGTCGTAGTGGTCGCCGCCGAGGCCGGCCGCCGGCAGCCACGCCGCGGCCACCGCGAAGCCGGGGAGGGCCGGAAGCTGGCGCGGCAGCAGCGTGGCCTGGATCTCGCGCGCCGCGGCCAGCTCGCGCTCGTGCAGGCGCGCGGCCGCGCGGCGCGAGCGCGCGGCGAGCACCTGCGCGCGCACGGTGGCCAGGAGCTGCTCGTTGTCCCAGGGCTTGCGCACGAAATCGCCCACGCGGTGCCGCAGCAGCTCGATCGCCAGCTCGACCGTGGCCCAGGCCGTCATGATCACGACCGGCAGCGCGGCGTCCCGGGCGCGGATCGCGGGCAGGAGCTGCAGCCCTTCCTGGCCGGACGTGGTGCCGCGCGCGTAGTTGAGGTCCATCAGCACCAGGTCGAACGGCTGTCGGTCGAGCGCTTCGAGCAGCGCGGCGGGGGAGGCGACGACGTGGATGTCGTAGTCTTCCGCCTTGAAGAGCAGGCGGAGGGCCTCGCGGACCTCCGGCTGGTCGTCGGCGACGAGGATGCGCGGCGGAGACGTGGCGGCGAGGTCGGTGTCTTTCACGGGACTGACGGCAACCATGGCCGGCCGGTAGGGGAGCAACCCGTGTGCCACGCCCCTCGCGAACGCAGCACGGGACTTGCGCCCGCCGGCGGCCCCCGTGCCTGTCCGCTGCTGGGAAGGCGCGATCCCACCGGCGGACAGGCTGCTGTCTAGGGCTGGTCGCTGTTGCTGACGAACGCGATCATCCGGCCGTCGGGAGACCACGAGGGCACGTTGATCGTGCCCTGACCGCCGTACACGTAGGCGATCACCTTCGCGGGACCGCCGGAGGCCGGCATCCGCCGCAGGTACACCTGCTTGTAGTAGGGATGCTGCGCCGGCTCGACGTCCTTGCCGTAGCTGATGAACACGATCTCCCGGCCGTCCGGCGACACGTGGGGGAACCAGTTGTTGAACGCGTCGTCCGTGAGCTGGACGGGCTCGCTCCCGTCCGGCTTCATCCGCCAGATCTGCATCGTGCCGCTGCGCACCGAGTTGAAGTAGATCGCGGAGCCGTCGGGCGCGTATTCGGGCCCGTCGTCGAGGCCCTTCGAAGACGGCGTCAGGTTCACCTCTTCGCCGGACCCGTCGGACGGGATCCGGTAGATGTCGAACTCGCCGTCGCGGCCGCCGGTGTAGACCAGGTACCTGCCGTCCGGGGACCAGCCGTGCAGGTAGGACGGCGTCTTCGGCGTGATCCGCCTGGGCGTCCCGCCGGTGGCGGGCAGGGTGAAGATCGTGGAGCGGCCCTCGTCGGTGCTCTGGTCGGAGATCCCGAGCATCGTGCCGTCGAACGAGAGCACGTGGTCGTTGTTGTTGCGGACGGCGAACCCGGTGTCGATCGGGGCGGGCTGCCGCGTGGCCAGGTCGAAGCGGTGGAGCCGCCCGCGTCCCTCGCCGCGCCCGCTCGCGTTGTAGATCAGGGCGGCGCCGTCGGGCGTCCAGTTCGGGGCCTCGAAGGGCTGCGCCGCGCTCATCAGCACCTGGCGGTGGCCGGTCTCGAGGTCCAGCACCTCGAGATGGCTGCCGATGTAGTCGCGGTAGGGCACGAAGTCCGGCCGCGCCGGGCGGATGACCCGCACGTCGCGGAAGACGGCGCGCTCGACGACCTCCGGGTCGTGCGCGCACAGGAACAGTCCGGCCAGCACCTCGTCGCCGAGCGCGAGGTCCGCGACCTGCGTGACCGTGAAGGGCTCCCCGTACCGCGCGGCCGAGACGATGTAGGTGGTGCCCTTGCGCTCGAGCTGGAGCACGTCGGCGCCCTTGACCGCCGACTGGATCTGCTCGGTCACCGCGCCCTTCGCCCGCCGGTACTGCAGCGAGGTGAGCCCGTCGCCGTGCACCACCGCGTCGGCGTAGGGCGAGTCCGCGTCCAGCGTGCTGCGGACGATCAGGCCCAGCTTGCGGTGCGGGTCCACGCCCTGGCCCAGCAGCTCCACGCGCGCCTGGAGGATGAAGTCGCCGGTCATCCTCTTCCAGGCGAACTGGAACTCGTCGCGCGCGCCCCACATGTTCGTGCCCGCGGCGGAGAGCGTGTAGGCCTGCAGCAGCGGGTTGTAGACCGCGCTGCCGGCGATCTTCGGGGCGCCGACGTCGCCGTGGCCGTCGAAGGCGCCCAGCGCCCGCGCCCCGCCGGGATCCGGCCCGGCGGCCAGCACCGGGGCGGCGAGCGCGAAGAGGGCAGGCGTCAGGCGCGAGCGGAGCATGGAAGCCTCCAGGGTGCGCGGATCTTACGTCCGACCGTGTCCGGCCGGCTCAGGCCGGCGGCAGCTCGTCCGAGGCCTCGGTGATGCCCTCGAAGAGGAACGTGGTGAGGTAGCGCTCGCCGGTGTCCGGCAGCATCGCGAGCAGCACCGCGCCCTTCTCCGCGCGCTCGGCCACCTTCACCGCCGCCGCGAACGTGGCGCCGGAGGAGATCCCGCAGAAGATGCCCTCCTTCTGCGCGAGCGCGCGCGCCGCGTCGCGCGCCTCCACCTCCCCGACCAGCACGACCTCGTCGAAGACCTCCCGGTTGAGCACCGCCGGCACGAAGTCCGGGTTCCAGCCCTGGATCTTGTGCGGCACCCAGGTGCCCTTCGAGACGATGGGGGCGGTCTCCGGCTCGG
>DATBIZ010000230.1:0-2386 GCA_036556645.1 Vicinamibacteria bacterium
GCGATAGCGCGGAGACCGCGCTTCCTCTTCACCCGATCCGACACCGCCGGCATCGTCGGTTACAACCGCGAGCGGTTCGGACCCGCCCGCAACGAGGATCACCATCCCGCGATCGGCGAGAGCCGAAGATTCGCCGGACGCCTGGTTCCGCGGCACGCCGACGCCCGCACGTCCCAAGGAGACGGCGGTGCCGTCGCGGCCCCGCCCTGTCCGTGGAAGTGGGTTGAATCCGGGGCACCACCAGGCGTACGGTGTCGTCCGTCGTGACGCCCGAACGCTGGCGGCAGGTGACCGAGGTCTTCCATGCCGCGCTGGCCCGTGAGGCGGCCACGCGCGGCGAGCTCCTCGACCAGAGGTGCGCCGGCGATCCGGACCTGCGCGCCGAGGTGGAGCAGATGCTGGCCGCGCACCGCGACGCGGGAGGGTTCGGCGACGAGCCGGCCTTCGCCGTTCCCGAGATCCCGCCGGCGCGCATCGGTCCCTACCGCGTGGTCCGAGAGCTGGGCCGGGGCGGCATGGGCGCGGTGTACCTGGCGGAACGCGACGAGCCGGAGCTGCGCCGGAGCGTGGCGATCAAGGTCGTGCGCCACGGAATGGACTCCGCGTTCGTGGTGGGCCGCTTTCGTACCGAGCGCCAGATCCTGGCCGGCCTGGAGCACCCCGGCATCGCGCGACTCTACGACGGCGGCGCGACCGAGGAGGGCCTCCCCTACTTCGTCATGGAGTGCGTGGACGGCCAGGACCTGCTCACGTACAGCGACGCCCGCCGCCTGTCGATCACGGAGCGCCTCCGGCTCTTCCTCCGGGTGTGCGAGGCCGTCCAGTACGCGCACCAGAACCTGGTCGTGCACCGCGACCTGAAGCCCTCGAACGTGCTGGTCACCGCCGAAGGCGATCCGAAGCTCCTGGACTTCGGGATCGCGAAGGTGCTGAACCCTCCGGCGGCGGAGAGCGGCGACGAGACGGCGTCGGTGGTCCGCCTGATGACCCCCGGCTACGCCAGCCCGGAGCAGGTGCGGGGAGAGCGCGTGACCACGGCCAGCGACGTGTATTCGCTCGGCGTGATCCTCTACGAGCTGCTGTCGGGCCACAAGCCCTACCGCACGGGGAGCCGGGAGCCGGCGGAGGTCGAGCGGGCGGTCCTCGCGCACGACGCGCCTTCTCCGTCCGCCGCCGCGGCGCGCACCGAGAAGGTGGCCGCGCGCGACGGCCGCGGCACGGCCATCATCACGCCGGCGGAGGTCGCCGCGCGCCGGCAGACCGCGCCCGGCCACCTCCGGCGCCGCTTGCGAGGCGACCTCGACACCGTCGTCCTCAAGGCGCTGCGCCCCGATCCCGCCCAGCGCTACGTCTCGGCGGCGGCGATGGCGGACGACATCCGCCGGCACCTCGACGGTTTCCCGGTGCGGGCGCGGCCCGACGGCCGCTCCTACCGCATGGCCAAGTTCCTGCGCCGGCACCGCCTCGGCGCGAGCATGGCGGCGGTGGTCGCGGTCGCCCTCGTCGCCGGCCTCGCGCTCGCGCTGGTCGGGTTCGCGCGCGCGAGGGAGGCCGAGACGGTGGCGCGGGCGGAGGCCGAGACGGCCCGGCACGTGTCGGACTTCCTGGTGGACCTCTTCAAGATCACGGAGCCGGGCGAGTCGCGCGGCAACGCGGTGACGGCGCGCGAGCTGCTGGACCGCGGCGCCGTGCGCGTCGAGGAGCAGCTCGCCGCGCAGCCCGCGGTCCGCGCCAACCTCCTGAGCGCGATGGGCCGCGCGTACGGCGAGCTCGGCCTGTTCGAGCCGCAGCTCAAGCTGCTGGAGCAGGCGCTGGTGGCCGACGTCGCGGTGTACGGAGAGGACAGCCGCGAAGCCGCCGACACCCTCGCCCTGCTGAGCAAGGCGCAGATGGACCGGGGCGCCTACGCTCGCGGCCGCGACCTGGCGCAGCGAGCCCTGGCGATCCGGGAGAAGCGCTTCGGCCCCGAGCACCTCGACGTCGCGAAGACGCTCAGCGTGCTGGGGGTCGCGCACTGGCGGGTGGGCGACCTGCGGGCGGCGAGAGGCTCGCTGGAGCGCTCCCTGGCCATCCAGGAAAAGCTTCTCGGCCCCGAGCACCGCGACCTGGGAGGCATCCTCAACAACGTCGCGATCCTGCGCTGGCAGGAAGGAGACACGGCGGGCGCGCGGGCCCTGTACGAGCGCGCGCTGGCCATCTTCGAGCGCGACCACGACCGCGACCATCCGTACGTGATCCGCACGCTCAACAACCTGGCGAACCTGCTCCGGCAGGCCGGCGACCTGCCCCAGGCGCGTGCGCTGCACGAGCGGGCCCTGGCCTCGCGCCGCAAGATGCTGGCGCCGGACCATCCCGAGATCGCCGAGAGCCTCAACAACCTCGGCGA
>DATBIZ010000231.1:0-4706 GCA_036556645.1 Vicinamibacteria bacterium
GTGAGCACCACCTTCGCGCCGAGCGCCTTCATCAGCTTGCGCCGCTCGACGCTGAAGCTGTCGGACATCACGGCCACGAACGGGTAGCCCTTGGCCGCGCACACCATGGCCAGCGCGATGCCGGTGTTGCCCGAGGTCGGCTCGATCACGGTGGTGCCCGGCTTGAGCACTCCGCGCCGCTCGGCGTCCTCGATCATCGCGATCGCCAGGCGGTCCTTGACCGAGCTCATCGGGTTGAAGGCCTCGCACTTGACGTAGATCGCGGCGTGCGGCGGCGCGAGGCGGTTGATGCGCACGACCGGCGTGTTGCCGATCGTCCCCAGGATGCTGTCGTGGATCATGCCCGATCGTATCGCGCCGCCGGGCGGGGTCAGGAGCCCCCGGACGCTCCCGGCGCCGCGGCCTGCTCCCAGCTCGCCCGCGTCACGCGCCACACGCCGCCCTCGTCCCTGGCCTCGACGTCGAACCGGTAGACCGCGGAGGGGGGCAGCAGGCCGCCCAGGCCGAAAGCGCGGTTGGCCTGGCCGGTGAAGCCGACGCGGGTGCGGACCCGGGCCATGCCGTCGCCGGGGGTGACTTCCAGGTCGAAGACCTCGACGTCGATCGACTCGTAGGCGGCGAAGTACCGGCGGAGCGAGGCGGCCATGTCGGCGCGGGGGATCGTCTCCTGGCCGCGGAAGGCCTCGCTCAGGCGCGCCGCCACCCGGTCGGGGTCGCGGTCCTCCGCGGCGGCGGCAATCTCGTCGATCAGCTCCCGGACCGGATCGGAGGGCTTCCGCCCGCAGCCCACGGCGGCCATGGCCAGGATGGCGAGGAGGAGCGGGCGGCGGGAGCGGCGCAGCACGGCCGAGAGCCTACCTCGCCCCGGGCGCTCCAGGCTAACGTCGAACGCTTGAACGACGATCCCGAGCTAACCGGGCCGGATTCCGAGCGTCTCAGGGAGTGGATGCAGGACGGGGACTCCGACGCCGAGGCCGTGGCGCGGGTGCGCGCGGGCGACGCCGAGGGCTTTCGTGTCCTGATGGAGCGGCATGGGGCGAACGTGCACCGGCTGGCGCTGAGGATGACCGGGAACCCGCAAGACGCCGAGGACGTGGTCCAGGAGAGCTTCCTGCGCGCCTACCGCAACCTCCACCACTTCGAGGCCCGCGCCCGGTTCGGGAGCTGGCTCTACCGGATCGCGGCCAACTGCGCCTACGACGCGCTGCGCGCACGGGCCCGCCGGCAGGGCCGGATCGAGCCGTCGGGGGAGGCCGACGGGCCGTTCGACGCGCTGCCCACCGGCGACCCCGGCCCGGACCGCCTGGTGGCCGGCGCCGAGGTGCGGCGGCGCGTGCAGGCCGCGATGGCGCGGATGAGCGCGCTCGAGCGCGCCGCGTTCAGCCTGCGCCATCTCGAGGGGATGGCCACCGCCGAGATCGCGGCCGCGCTCGGCCTGCAGGGAGAGGCGGCGAAGCAGAGCGTGTTCCGCGCGGTCCGCAAGCTCCGCGACGCGCTCGCGGACCAGGCGCGGCCGGCGGCGGGGGCGAGGGGATGAACGCGCCCATCGTGCACCCGGCTGACGACGACCTCGTCCTGCACTACTACGACGAAGGCCCGGCCGGCGCGGTCGAGGTGCACCTGGGCCAGTGCGCGGCCTGCCGCCAGCGGTTCGAGGCGCTGCGGCACGCGCTCGCCTCCCTCACCCCCGAGACGGCCGTCCCCGCCGGGGCGCCCGCTTTCGGTCCCGCCGAGGTCGAGCGCGCGTGGCGGACGCTCGCGCCGAAGCTGGCGCGCGAACGGACGCGATCGCGGCTGCGCGGCGTGATGCTGCCGCTGGCGATGGCGGCCGCGCTGGTCGTCGCCTTCACGCTCGGCCGCCGCTGGCCGGCCCCGGCGGAGGACCCGGCGCGCGGCTCCGAGCGCGTGCTGCTCGTGGCCCTCGGCGACCACCTCGAGCGCTCCGAGATGCTGCTGGTGGAGCTGGTGAACGCGCCGGCCGAGGGGCCGCTCGACATCGGTCCGGAGCGGCTGCAGGCGGAAGAGCTCCTGGGCGCGAGCCGGCTCTACCGGGCGGCGGCCACGCGCGCGGGCGAGCCCGGCCTGGCCGGCGTCCTGGAGGAGCTGGAGCGGCTGCTGGTCGAGGTGGCGCACCGGCCCTCCCCGATCTCCTCGGACGACCTCGCGCGGCTGCAGCGGCGGATCGACGCGCGCGGCCTGCTCTTCAAGGTGCGGGTGCTGGGGGCGCGGGTGCGCACCCGGCAGACGGACGCGATCCCGGGACCGGCGGCGGTCTCATGAACGGGGGAGAGATGAGGACCAGGATGCAGGCGGCGGCGGTCGCGCTGGCGCTGATCGCCGGGGGGCACGCCTTCCGCGCGAGCGGAGCGGCGCAGGCGCAGGACGCGCGCGCGGAGAAGGAGAGCGCGCGCTACGAGGCCGGCACCCAGGCGCTCGACGAGGAGCGCTGGGAGGAGGCGGCCGCGGCGTTCGACGAGGTCGCGTCGCTGGGGGGGGGCCGCGCCGACGCCGGCCTGTACTGGAAGGCGTACGCGCAGCGGAAGGCGGGGCGCACCGCGGACGCGCTGGCCACCCTGGCCGAGCTGCGCCGCCGCGCGCCGAAGAGCCAGTGGATCGACGAGGGCCAGGCCCTCGAGCTGGAGATCCGCCAGGCGGCCGGCATGCGCGTGGCGCCGGAGACCACGCCGGACGAGGATCTCAAGCTGATCGCGCTGAACGGCCTCATGCACACCGAGTCGAGCCGGGCGCTCCCGCTGCTGAAGGAGTTCCTGGCCGCGAACCGCTCGGCCAAGCTGCGCCGGCAGGCCCTGTTCGTGCTGAGCCAGAGCTCCGCGCCCGAGGCGCGCGCGCTGGTGGCCGACATCGCGCGCGGCCGCGCGCACCCGGACCTGCAGACCAGGGCGATCCAGAACCTCGGCCTGTTCGGCGGCGCGGAGAACCGGCAGGCGCTCGCGGACATCTACGCGGGCAGCCAGGACGTCGAGGTGAAGAAGGCGGTGCTGCAGGCGTTCATGGTGTCGGGCGAGAAGGGCCGCGTGCTCTCCCTGGCGCGCTCGGAGCGGTCGCCCGAGCTGCGGCGGGCGGCGATCCAGCAGCTCGGGGTGATGGGCGCGCAGAACGAGCTGTGGGAGCTCTACGGCGCGGAGAGCGACGTCGAGGTGAAGAAGACCATCCTGCACGCGTTCTTCGTGGGGGGCGGGTCGGAGCGGCTGCTCGAGCTGTCGCGGACGGAGAAGCAGCCCGAGCTGCGGCGGGCCGTGGTGCAGAGCCTCGGCCTGATGGGCCGGGAGCGGACCGGCCAGGCGCTCGCGGAGATGTACCGCACGGAGACGGACGAGCAGATCCGCCGCGAAGTGCTGAACGCGTTCTTCATCCAGGGCAACGCGGAGGCGCTGATCCAGGTGGCGCGCGCCGAGAAGGATCCCACGCTGCGGCGCGAGGCGGTGTCGAAGCTCTCGCTGATGGGCTCGAACAAGGCCGCCCTCGACTTCATGATGGAGCTGCTGAAGTGAGCGCCGCGCTGGCGCTCGTCCTGCTGCTGGCGCCGCCCCCGGCCGTCGAGAACGCGGGCACCACCGCGGTGCGCTCGGCGGCGGCCGGTCTCGCCGCCGCGATCGGGCAGGCCCTGCGCGCGACCGCCGGCCCGCAGTGGATCGCCTACGCGGTTCCGGTCGAGGCCGGCCGGCAGATGTGCTGCGGGCACGGGGACGAGGCGTGCTGCCGCGGCTGCCGCCTGGAGCGCGACACCGGCTTCTCGCAACGCGGCGGCCGCACGGCGCGGCTCGAGGCCGGTCCCTCCGGGACCGTGTACCTGCGCGGCGAGGAGGGCCGGGTGTCGCGCGTCCGCCTGTTCTCCGCGGACTGCTCCGTGGACGTGGGTGGCCGGCCGCTCACCTGGCTGACCGACGTGGCCCCGGCGGAGAGCGTGCGCCTGCTGGCCTCCTATGTGGAGGCCCGTGAGGGCGAGGGGAGACCGCTCGCGGATGCCGCGCTCGCCGCGCTGGCGTTCCACGAGGATCCCCTGGCCGACCGCGTGATGATCGCGATGGCCCGCCGCGACGCGAGCAGCCACGTGCGCGGCCAGGCGCTCTTCTGGCTGGCCCACAAGGCCGGCGAAAAGGCGGCGTCCACGATCGCGCAGGCGATCGACGACGACCCGGACGCCGACGTGAAGGAGAAGGCGGTCTTCGCGCTGAGCCAGCTCCCGCGGGCCGAGGGCGTCCCGCGTCTGATCACGCTGGCCCGGACGCACCGCAGCCGCGAGGTGCGGAAGAAGGCGATGTTCTGGCTCGGCCAGTCGCACGACCCGCGGGCGCTCGAGTTCATCGAGGATGTGCTGACGCGATAAGGCTCCCGCGACCGCACGCGACGGCGTCGGTTTCGGTTTCGGACCTCGGGTACTGGTACTGGTTCGGATACGGCCTTCGGGTTCGAGCCCGAGACCGTATCCGAACCTGTGACCGGACCCGAAGACCGGACCCGAACCCGAAACCGGCTCCGAAACCGATACCCGGAACCGGTCGGTGTTCGCCGAGTTTGGGCTACAGCACCTTCTGCGCGATCCGCAGCGCCTCGGCCGGCACCATCACCTTGAGCTGGTCCGCCATCTTCTTGTTGATGACGACCTCGCCGCGGGGGACCAGCAGCGGCTGGCGCTCCGCGCGCTGGCCGGACAGGATCCGGCCGATCAGCTCGCTCACGCCCTG
>DATBIZ010000232.1:0-12942 GCA_036556645.1 Vicinamibacteria bacterium
TCGTCCAGTGCAGCCCGCCGTCGGTGGTGCGGAACACGCCGTCGTCCGTGCCCAGGAACGCCTCGGCGCCCGAGCTGGGAGCGAGGGGGAACATCAGCCTCAGCGCGGCGCGGCCGGCCATCCCCTCGCCCAGCCGCGCCCACTTCGCGCCCGCGTCCTCGCTGCGGAAGAGGCCGCGGTCGGTGGCCGCGTACAGGATGGGGCCCAGCCAGACCAGATCGTGCACCGCGTGGCCCTCCAGCCCCGACGCGCTCCAGGTGCGGCCACCGTCGCGCGAGCGGAACACGCCGGCGTCGGCGACCCCCGCGAACAGCACCGGGTCCACCGCGAAGAACGAGGAGAGCGCGAGCGCGCGCACCTCGCCCGCGGGGAGGCCTTCGCCGGCCGGATGGAACGTACGCGCCGCGTCCTCGGAGACCACGACGCCGCGGCCGGTGGCGATCACGAGGGCGGGGCCCGGCCACTCCAGCCGGTGCACGGCCGTCTCCCCCAGCGCGGTGGGGCGGAAGCTCCGCCCGCCATCGTCGGACTTGAGCAGGCCGGTGCCGGTGCCCGCGAACACGGTCGGGTCGGACTGCGGGTAGCGCGACGGCAGCACCGCCAGCACCGGCGTGCCCACCACCACCTCCGTCCAGCCCTGGCCGAAGTCCTCGGAGACGAGCACGCCGTCCTCGTTCCCCACGAACACCCGCGGTCCGAGCGGCAGGATCGTGCGCGTGGCGCCCGGCCGCACCCGCTCCCAGCGGCCGCCCCAGTCGCCCGAGCGCCAGAGCCCGGCCGGAGACCCGGCGAAAAGCGTCAGGCTGGTGACCACGGGGTTCTGCGCGCCGACCAAGGGCAAGGAGAACGTCACGGCGCCGGCCAGCGCCGCGGCCAGGGCGCAGCGCCGGATGGCGCTCATGCGCGGAGGGCCTGCCAAAGCGGCATTTCCCGCGATGATACGGGATACCGGGCGGGCTTACACTCTACCCGCGGCCGATCCGCGGCCGGGATTGCCACCAGGGGCTGACCGCGGCCGGCCCGACGATCCCGCTCGCCACCGGTGCCTGCGTGCCGGGCCAGGGCGGCGGCAGCAGCGGGCGCGTGCCGTCGCCGGTGGCCACGAACGCGGCCCGGTTCCCCGGCGGCGCGTGGCGGCCGCCGGTCAGCCGCCGAAGCGGGCGCGCAGGCGCCCGGCGGCCTGCACCGGGTCTTCGGGGATCACGCGCGTCTGTCCGGCCACCGTCATGTAGTTCGTGTCGCCGCTCCAGCGCGGCACCACGTGCAGGTGGATGTGGTCGGGCAGGCCCGCGCCGGCCACCCGGCCCAGGTTCATGCCCACGTTGAGGCCGTCGGGGCGGTAGACCTCGGCCATTACGCTCTCCAGCCGCCGCGTGAGCGCCATCATCTCGGCCAGCTCCTCCTCGGTCGCGTCGGCCAGCCGGCCCACGTGCCGCCGCGGCGCCACCATCACGTGGCCGGAGTTGTAGGGGAACAGGTTCATCACGACGAAGGTCAGCCGGGCCACGTGCACGACCAGGCTGTCCTTCTCGCCGGCCTGGAGCTCCGCGCGGCACAGCACGCACCCGTCCGCCGGGTCGCTCTTGCCGGTCACGTACGCCTTCCGCCACGGTGCCCAGAGCACGTCCATGCCGCTCAACCCTCGAACTGCACCGCGTACACCGGCACGCTGGAGCGCACGCCCTTGAACTTGGCGTCGCCGGCGTAGCGCATGAGGATGCGGCGGCCCACCTGCTCGTCGAAGTACTCGAGCTGGCTGAACCCGCCGACGTCGGTGTGGTTGAGCGGCAGGTGGGCCTCGAGCTGCATGAGGGTGTCGCGGCTGATCGCGATGCCCTCGTTGAAGAGCGCCCCGCTGCCGTCCACCGTCACCTGGAACTCGGTGCCGCCGTTGCCGGACGCCGCGCTCTCGGAGGGCTCGTCCTCGTCGAACGGCTTCTTGGAGGCCGAGGAGAGACGGCCGGCCAGGTTCACGTTGCGCCCGATCACGGTGGTCTGCACCGAGGTCTCGTCGGCGATGAAGCGCGCCAGGTACACGCGGCCGTAGTGGATGGCCACGCCCATCTTGAAATAGGTCTTGCCCTGCTGGCGCAGGCCGCGCAGGGTCTCCTGGCAGAGGATCGCGCTGCGCAGCGCGTTGAGCGGGTGGAGCGGGTCGGCTTCCGTCGTGCCGTAGGTGACCATGATCCCGTCGCCCAGGAACTTGTCCACGATCCCGCCGAAGCGGCGGATGTGCGGGATGAAGGCGTCGAACACGTCGTAGAGCTCGCGCGTGAGGTCGCGCTCGGAGATCTGCCCCTCCGACGTCTGCGTGAACCCGCGCAGGTCCAGGAAGAGCACGGTCGAGTTCACCGCGTTGTTGAGCACCTGCGCCGACTCGCCGAACTCGTAGTGCCGCATCCGGCTCACCCGGTCGTCCAGCTCGCGGCCGTCGCGGAGCAGGCACACCCGGTCGCGCAGGTGGGACACGATCTCGAACCGCTTCACGCCCGCCGCCACGTCGAGGAACGCGTCCACGATCTCGGCCGGGCGCCGCCTCTCCGCCTCCGCCTTCATCCGCGCGGAGGAGAGCAGCTTGCTGCCGGTCTGCCACGCGTCGCCCAGCAGGTAGGTGAGCACGTGCGCGTTCATCATCACCTTGACCAGCCCCGCGTGGCTCAGCGCCTGCTCGCGGCCGAGGCCGGGCAGGTGGCGCGCCATGCGCGCGATCATCCCACGCTCGTTCTCCCGGATGCGCCGGTCGGTCTCCTTGAGCAGCAGGGTGTAGATCTCGAAGAAGAGGTCGGCGCCGATCCGGTAGCGCTTGTTGGCGGCCAGGAACTGGTTGAAGTCCACGTTGCCGATGCCGGCCTCGGTGAACGCGAACCCGTCGTCGATGATCGCGTCCACGAGCGCGCCGTTCTCCGCGGACCCGGCCAGGAGCGCCGCCCGCTGCGGGTCGGCCTGCTCGACCGCGCGCCGCGCGCCCTGGTCGAGCCGCCGGAAGAGCGAGGAGAGCAGCGGGTGGAGCGAATACTTGATCTGGCGGACCGCCGGGCTCTTCTGCTGCAGGGCGCGCAGCGAGTCGGCCACCGCCTTGCTGTGGGCCAGCCAGCACAGGTTGACCAGCCCCAGCCGGCGGTCGTCCGCGCGCACCGCCCGCAGCACGCGGGCCAGCGCCGCCTCGTATTCGGCCTGGTCGCGCGAGACGCTCGGCGCGCCGCCGCCCGCCTCCCCGCCGATCTCGCGCACCAGCCCCAGCAGGAAGCGGTCGAGCAGGGCGTGCAGTTGCGGGTGGAAGCGGACCACGAACACGGCATGGCCGCCGTCGTGGTCGGGCGGCGGCAGCGCGGGCAGCGGGCTGCCGAGGAGCGACTCCGCCTCCGCGGCGGTGCCGGCGATGAAGCGGGTGGCGGCGAGGTCCTTGACGTACAGCGCCGAGGGCGAGCTCACCGCTTGTTGATCAGCTCGCGAAGCTCCTTGCCCGGCTTGAAGTGGGGGACGCTCTTGGCGGGCACCACCACGCCCGCGCCCGTCTTCGGGTTGCGCCCGGTGCGGCTGCCGCGCTTGCGCACGCGGAAGCTGCCGAACCCGCGCAGCTCGATCTTGTCCCCCTTCTGCAGCGCATCCATGATCGAGGTGAAGACCGCGTCCACGATGACCTCGGAGTGCTTGCGCGTGAGGTCGGACGCCCTGGAGACCGTGTCCACCAGCTCGGCCTTGGTCATGGCATGACGCCGGGGGTGTCAGGCACCCCCGGAGCCCCCACAGTCTACTCCTGTTTGCGCGCGGCCTCGGCGGCGCGGAAGGCGTCGGCCAGGGTCGTGGTCGAGTGCTCGGAGGCCGACGCGGCCTCGCGGTAGCTCTCGATGTCCTGCCGGTACTCGTCCTGCTTCACGGCCTTGATGCTGAGGCCGATCTTCTTCTCTTCCTGGTTGATCTTGATGACCTTCATCGCGAAGACGTCGCCGGGCTTGAAGGCCTCCTCCGGGCGCTCGATGCGCTTCTCGTCGAGCTCCGAGACGTGCACCAGGCCCTCGATCCCCTCCGCCAGCTCCACGAACGCGCCGAAGTTCGTGATGCGGACGACCTTCCCCTGCACGACGTCGCCGACCTTGTGGTGGGAGAAGAACTCGTCCCACATGTCGGTGGCGAGCTGCTTCAGGCCCAGCGACAGGCGCTGGTTCTCGGCGTCGATGTTGAGGACGATCGCCTCGACGGTGTCGCCCTTCTTCAGCACCTCGGAGGGGTGCTTGACGCGCTTGGTCCAGGACAGGTCGGAGATGTGGATCAGGCCGTCGATCCCCTCCTCGACCTCGACGAACGCGCCGAACTCGGTCAGGTTGCGCACCTTGCCCTTGAGCCGCGCGCCGATCGGGTACTTCTCGGCCAGCTCCTGCCACGGGTTGCTCTCCACCTGCTTGAGGCCGAGGCTGATCCGGTGCGCCTCCTGGTCGATGCCGAGCACGACGCACTCGACCTCCTGGCCCACGGTCAGGATCTTCGAGGGGTGCTTGACCTTCTTCGACCACGACATCTCGGAGACGTGGATCAGGCCCTCCACGCCCTGCTCGAGCTCCACGAACGCGCCGTAGTCGGTGAGCGAGACGACCTTCCCCTTCACGCGCGCGCCCGCCGGGTAGCGGATGGTCGCGGTCGTCCAGGGGTCGGCCTTGAGCTGCTTGAGGCCGAGCGAGACGCGCTCGCTCTCGCGGTCGAACTTCAGCACCACCACCCGGATCTCGTCGCCGACGTTGACGACTTCGGTCGGGTGGTTGATGCGGCCCCACGACATGTCCGTGATGTGGAGGAGGCCGTCGATGCCGCCCAGGTCCACGAAGGCGCCGTATTCGGTGATGTTCTTCACCGTGCCCATCAGCACCTTGCCCTCCTCGAGCGTCTCGAGGGTGTGGTGCTTCTTCTCCGCGTTCTCCTCTTCGAGCACGGCCTTGCGCGAGAGCACGATGTTGCCGCGCTTCTTGTTGACCTTGATCACGCGCATGCGCAGCTCCTGGCCCTTGAGGCTGTCCAGGTTGCGCACGGGACGCAGGTCCACCTGCGAGCCGGGCAGGAAGGCGCGCACGCCGATGTCCACGGCCAGGCCGCCCTTCACGCGCTCGATCACGCGGCCGGTGACGACGCGGCGCTCCTGGTAGGCGCGCTCCACGTCGTCCCAGACCTTCATCTTCTCGGCCTTCTCCTTGGAGAGGACGACGTAGCCTTCCTTGTCCTCCGTCTTCTCCAGGAGCACGTCCACGGTGTCGCCGACCTTGATGGCGAGCTTGCCGGTCTCGTCGCGGAACTCGTCGATCGGGATGATGCCTTCCGACTTGTAGCCGACGTCGACGATGACCTCGGATTCCGACACCTGCAGCACGACGCCCCTCACCACCTCGCCTTCGGCGAAGTTCTTGAAGCTGACGTCGTACATGTCGAGCAGCCGCTCGTACTCGTCCGCGTCCATGGCGCCGCCGCCGTCACCGGCCGCGGCTTCCGGCGTCTGCGTCTCTTCCGTCTCGCGGACCTCTTCTTCGGCCACGCTCTTGCGCCCGATGGGGGCGATGGTCCGCTCTGCCTTTTCGATCTCCGCCATGAACGGGTACAACCTCCAGATCTTCGGGATGGTCCGCGCGGACGCCGTCCCTGCGACGCTCGCCCGAGGGGACTAAAGCGAAGATGTTAGGCGATTTAAGGCCCAGGTGTCAAGGTTCGCGGCGGCCGCGTCGGTTCACGGCTGCAGTTCCAGCACCGTGATCGCCGAGAGCGGGCTCACGCGGGCCGGCGGCACCACGCCGGCCGCGAAGACGTGGTTCAAGCCCCCGTCCGCGCCGGTCCTGGTCAGGGCGATGGGGACCTCGACCGTGCCGTCGGCGTCGAGGGTCACGAACTGCTCGCGGACGGCCGCGGCGCTGTTCGCCTCGAAGGCACCAAGGGGCGGCGCGCCCGGATCGAGCCCCTGGGTGTGGCGTGCCCCCTCGATCACGAGCAGCCCGACCGTCTGTCCGGGGCTGCCGATGACCTGCACCGTCTGGGTCGCGCCCTGGACCTGCGTCGGCGTCACGGGCACGCCGAGGATGCGGATCGCGGGCGCCGGCAGCGGCGCCGCCCGCGCCACCGCGAAGCTGGCCACGTCGCTGCCGCTCGCGCGGTAGAGCTGCGCCGTGTGGCTGCTGCCGTCGTCGAAGAACGCGGTGACGGTGCTGCCGATCAGCTCCAGGCCCGACACGCTGCCCGACTCGCCCGGGCCGGGGGCCGGCGTGCCCCGGATGCTGGCCGGGTCCACGTCGATCGAGAACGTGAGCCCTTCCCCCGGCGCGAAGTCCGCGAAGGTGACGTCGAGGACGCGGTGGCCCGCGCCGTCCGAGCCCAGGAGGCGGTCGGACTGCAGGCCGACGCCCTGGTCCACGTCCACCGTGAACGGCTTGCCCACGGTGTCTCCGGCGCCGCCCAGCGGATCGAACACGAGGTCGGGCAGCCACGCCGTGCGCAGGTCGAGGCGCAGCCGCGTGATCCGCCGTCCGTCCGACGAGAGGTTGGCCACGCGGAAGGACCCGGGCGTGAAGGTGCTGCCCCCGACCAGCGTGCCGCCCGTGTCCACGATCATCAGCGCGGCCGCGCCGGCGTCGAGCGAGGGGTCGGCGCGGCCGGGGGTGATCCGGAAGTAGTCGAAGACGGCGACCAGGCTGCTCGCCGCCTGCCCCGCGCGGGTGGCCGCCAGGCCCACGCCCAGGCCCGAGGTGAAGAAGCGGCCGAGGCCCGGCAGCGCGCCGGTCGTGATCGTCCCCAGCGTGCGGATGTCGGCCGGGAGGCTGGACCCCACGCGGTAGCGCGCGGTGATGGCCTGGCCCTCCGGGTCCACCTCCAGGAACAGGTCGAACGTCTGCGGCGTGCCGAGCGTGACCGGCGCGGGCGCGAAGAGGTCCTGCACCGCGCCGTCGAGCTCCACGCTCATCCGGATGCCGGGCACGCCCAGGCCGGCGTCCCCGGTGACGAGGAGGCGCGCGTAGTCGTCCTCGCCCAGGCCCAGGAAGAGGCCCGCCCCCTCGGCGCCCAGCGGCGCCGAGGGCGGGCTCACGAACGGGTCCACCAGGCGCGTGGACGCCGTGAACGGCCCCACCCCGCTCACCGGCGCCGCGTCGATGCCGACCTGCAGCGCGTTGTCCTGGTCGTTGGCCGCGCCCCGCATGTCGCCCGGCGTCGGCACGATGGCGAGGAACCCGCCCGCCGCGCCGACGC
Source organism: Vicinamibacteria bacterium (assembly GCA_036556645.1). Lineage (GTDB taxonomy): Bacteria > Acidobacteriota > Vicinamibacteria > Fen-336 > Fen-336 > DATKEG01. The sequence continues at coordinate 7,216 of DATBIZ010000232.1, forward strand.
TGACGCGGCCGGGCAGGAAGCCGTCCCCGCCGGACGTGAGCTGCACGCCCGTGAAGCCGCTCTTGTCGAGGCCGTCGAGCAGGCGGTCGCCGGGGTTCCATTCCAGCGCGAACGGCGGGATCGTGTTCGCGCCGTTGGCGGCATCGAGCGCGAACGGGTCGGCGGCGTCCGCGACGCCGTCGCCGTCGTCGTCGGGGTCGAGCGCGTCGCTGACGAAGTCACCGTCGAAATCGGCGGGGACGCTGGCGGGGCTCAGCGGGTTCGTGCCGTTGGCCAGCTCGTCGGCGTCGGTGTAGCCGTCGTCGTCGTCGTCGGGATCCTCCGCGTCGGGGATGCCGTCTCCGTCGTTGTCGCCCGCGGGGCCGGCGAACGCGGGCTCGAGCGCGACGATGCGGCCGCCGAACAGCTCGGCCACGAAGATCGTGCCGTCGGGGTGGACGGCCACGTCGATCGGGCCGTCGAGCCCGCCGGCCAGGATCGTCTGTCCCAGCACGCGCGAGCCGTCGGGGCTCAGCTCCAGCCGGCGCACGTCGTCGCCGGAGAACGTCGCCACCGTGATGAGGTCGCCGAGCATCTGCCCGCCGAAGGCGAGCGAGGAGTATTCGGCCAGGCCGTTGGTGGAGGTGGAGCCGGGATACTCGAACAGCGGGGGCGTGTAGGCGGGGTCGGCGGCGAGCGGAGGCGAGTAGGCGGAGCCGTCGCCGTACACGCAGTGGCCGCGGGCCGGCACGGGATGGCCGCCGTACGCACCCGGGGTGACCACGAACAGCTTGTCCGGCAGCGCGCCGGGGTTGAGCGACTGCCCGCCGGGGCAGCCGTCGGCGGGACCCGGCGTGTTGCCGAGGCCGAGGTTCCCTTCGTTCGCGTTCAGGTACAGGCGTCCGTTGCTGTGCCAGAGCAGGTCGTAGCCGTTGCGGTAGCCGGTCGCGTACAGCTCGAACACGCCGGGGATCTCGCCCTGCCCGGGCCCGCTGCCCACGTGCGCGCCCGCGCTCACGTCGAGCGTCGAGGGGGGCAGCGCGGCGAGGTTCAGGCGCACGACCGCGGCGCTGAGGTTCACCTCCGGGTGGTTGCTGAAATACGTGCTCGGCGCGCCGTAGTTGGTGTTGCCGCCGACGGAAAGGTACAGCCACCCGTCCGGACCGACCTGGATGCCGTTGGGCGCGTGGTTCTCGCGCGAGCGCGGCAGGCCGCGCACGAGGTCCGTCCGGTGCCCGGGCGCGTCGAAGTCGGGGCCCACCAGCCGGGTGAGGACGCCGCCGTCGGTGTCGATCGCGAGCGCGAGCGCGTCGTTGTTGGTGCCGATGCGCGGATCGGAGTGGGCCACGTAGAGGACGGGCGCCAGCGGGTCGCTGCCCGGGTCCACGTAGAGCCCGGTCACCTGCCGGCCGAACACGCCGACGGCCGGCGTGCCGTTCTCGTTGAACGTCGGCGAGACGAAGATGCTGGTCACCAGGTCCACGTCCACGACGTCGTGCTCGGCGTCGAGCGTGAGCGCGTGGATCAGGCCGTTCTGCTGCGCGACGTACAGGCGGCCGTCCGGGCCGAACATCAAGGACGTCGGGTTGGCCAGGTTGGCGGCGCCCGGCGTGGCGGCGCTCGCGATCGTCCGGCTCGTGAACTGCACGGGAACGGTCTCCACGCCCTGGCCGCGGAGGACCACCTGCCGCGGCCCCGCCGGATCGTTCGAGGCGATGCTCAGCGTCGCCGTGCGCTCGCCGAGCGCCTGCGGCGTGAAGGTGACCGGGAGCGGCGCCCACGCGCCCGGCGCGACGCTGAGCGGCGTCTGGGCCGCCGGCGCGAAGTCGCCCGCCGCCGGGCCCCCGACCGCGACGTCGCTCACGGTCAGGGCGGCGCGGCCGAGGTTGAGGAGCAGCACCGCGCGCGGGACGCCCCCTCCGGCGAGCGCGGCCGGGCCGAACTCGACCGGCGAAGGCACCGCCAGCAGCCAGGCGCCGGCCGGCGACAGGCAGGCGATCTCGATCGCCGACACCTTCGGGTTCTCCACGCCGTGCTTGAACTGCACGTCCAGGCTGCCGTCGGCCACCAGCGCCACCACGCTCTCCACGGCCGCGGTCTGGAAGCCCGCCTTCGCGAAGATGTCGTAATCGTCGAGCGCGGTCTGGCCCTCGACCGCCACGTCGAACACGCGCGCTCCGACGGCGGCCGCGCCCGCGTAGGTCTCCGCGAACAGCAGGCGCACCACGTACAGGCCGCTGGGCACCGGGAAGCTGTAGGTCATCTCCGGCGCCGCCGGCGGATCGAAGCGCTCGCTCTGGAAGAGCGGGTCCGCGAACGTGCCGGCGATCGGCGCGGCGACGGTCAAGGCCTGGCCCGTGTTGTAGAACGCGTCGGCGGCCCAGGCGTTCCCCCACGGATCCACGTAGGCGCCTCCCCCCGCGTTCACCCGGTGCTCGACCGAGGTGGCCCCCACGCCGGACAGCGCCGCGGACAGGGGCGCGCCCCCGCTCCAGGTCACCGAGAGCGAGGCCGCGCGCGTGCCGATCGCCTGGGGCGTGAACGTGACGACCGCGAACGTGTACGCACCCGCCGCAACCACCGAGGGGACGGCCGCCGACGGCACGAACTCCGCCGCGTGCGGGCCCGAGACGCCCACGGCCTGGACCACGGCCGGAGCCAGACCGGCGTTGTAGAGGAGGACGATCCTCACCTGCGGCTGCCCCACCACCGCCACGCCGAAGTCCACGGCCGCCGGCTCGACGAGCAGCGCTTGCGCGGCCGCCGGGGTGGCCGAGGCCGGCAGCAGCAGGAAGGCAGCGGTCAGGAGAGCCCCTGCCGTGGGCAGGGCGCGTGTGGCCATGGGGTCGTGATCCTCGACCAGGGATCCGCGCGAGCCGCGAGCGGCGGCGGTCGGGAGGGTGGGAAGCGGGTCTGGGTCGGCCGGATCTTATGCCGGATCCGCCGTTTTGCAAGCGCGAGAACCCGGCCGCGGTATCATCCGCGCCGTGACGACCAGCCCGCCGGCGCGAGGCCCATCCCTCGCGACCGGGCTGGCCACCGCGCTGCTTCTCGGCGTGCACGCGGCGCTGCTGCTGCTCGCGCTGCGCGATCCCCGCAACCTGATCGACACCGGCTACCACGTCAGCCTGGGCCGGCTCCACGGCGAGCAGGGGCTCGTGCCGTACGACCCGATGAACTTCAACCCGGGAGGCCGGCCCAACCTGAACGCGCCCTTGCTCCACATGGGGATCGGCGCGCTGGGGAGGCTGCTCGGCGGCGAGGGCGACGACTACGTCCGCTCCAGCGCGCTGCTGGCGGTGGCGCAATGGACCGCGGCCATGCTCACCGTGTGGTGGTTCGGGCGCCGCCTGGGCGGGGATCGCGCCGGGCTGCTCGCCGCGGCGCTGGCCTGCGGCAGCGCCTACGTCGCGGGCTCCTTCTCGGTCGGGATACCGTCGGGCTGGGTGTTCGTGGCCGTGCCGTGGGCCGTGCACTTCTTCCTGCAGCGGTCCCTGGGCGCGGCCGCCGCCGTCACCGCCGCCTCGGTCTACCTGCACCTCGGCGGCTACGTCACCGCGCCGCTCGGCGTGGCCGCCGCGGCCGCGCTCACGCGCCGCTGGCGCGACCTGGTGAAGGTGGGGATCGCCGTGGCCGTGTTGACCGCGCCCTACACGATCCACCTGCTCCGCCATCACGAGTGGTACATCGGCGACCGCGGCCACGTGGCCCGGAGCCCGGTGACGCTGGTCAGCATCGTCGGAGCGGCGGGGCTGGCGTGGGCCGCACGCCACCCGCGCCGGAACGCGTTCCTGGTCGCGTGGGCGGCGGCGGCCGTGCCGTGGCTCTTCTTCCATCCCACCCGGTTCGTGCTCCAGTCCGCGCTCGGCGCCGCGGTGACGGGCGCGCTGCTCGTGGATCACCTCCTGGCCCGCGTGCCCCGAGCGGGCCTGCGCGCCGCGATCACCGCGGCGGTGGTCGCGGTCGCCACGCTGCGGCCGCTGGGCGCCTCGAGCCTCAGCAGCGAACGGGCGTGGCTGGCCGGGTTCGACTACCCGCGCGAGCTGGACTGGCGCGAGGTGCGGGCCGCGGCGACCGCGCTCCAGGCCGCCGGGCTCGCGGAGCGGCTGCTGGAGGCCTACAGCCCGTCGTGGGGATCGGCGCTCGGCGCGTACGTACCGCTGCGCCAGGTGCGCGGCCATTGGGTCGAGGTCCGGCCCGAGCCCGATCCCGCCGATTTCCTGCCCGTGGCGGCCACCGTGCACATCGTGCCCGTGCCTCCCGGCGATCCCCTGCTGGGGGAGTTGGCCGGCGCCGGCCTGCTGCAGGTGCACGGAGGCACGCCGCGCCTGGCGATCGTGACGTTCCCGGAGCCGGCCGCGCCGGCCGCCGCCGCGACCATGGCCGCGGCCGCCCTCGCGCGCGAGGCGCGCTGGCTGAGCGAGCACGCGTCGAACAACACGCGGCCGGACTTCGCGGTGCCCGACCCGCTCGCCGCGCTCGCGCAGGCGCGGCGCGTCCTGCGCGCGCAGCAGGTGCGCGCCGGGCGGCTCCTCGTCGCCTGGCTCGCCTACTTGAACGCGCTCGAGCGCCTGGACGCCGAAAGCGCGCGCCCGCTCGGGCGGGTCAGCTACGCGTTCGGCACCGTGGCCTGTTTCCTGGGCGACGAGTGGGCCGCCGGGATGATGGACGACGCCCGGCACCGGCGATTGCGCGAGAACCTGGGCCGCCTGGCCACCGCGGCCGAGGCGCTCGCGTCCGACCCGCTTCCGTCGAAGCCGTTCCTCTCGGGGCTGGCGCGGCTGTTCGAGCAGTACTTCTGGGCCGCCTGAAGGAGCAAGGCCCGCGCGCCGGCGGGATCGCCCCGCGCTATGGCGCGAAGCGGCGGCGGATCGCCTCGACCAGGCCCTCGGCCGTGGACGGCTCCGCCACCACGCGCACGTCGAGGCCGGCGGCGCGCGCGGCGCGTTCGGTGAGCGGCCCGATCACCGCGGCCGGCAGTCCCTCCGTGCGCGGGCCCAGGACGCCGGACAGGCCTTCGACCGCGGAGGGCGAGGCCAGCGTGACGAGGTCGGTCGGGCCGGCGAGCGCGCGCTCGATCGCCTCGGCCGCGCCGGGCGGCGTCACGGTCCGGTACGCCTCCACGACGTCCACGCGCGCTCCGCGCGCGCGCAGGCCGACCGCGATCGCGTCGCGGGCGCGGTCGGACACCGGCAGCAGCACCCGCTGGCCTTCGATCGCCACCGGCGCGAGCGCGGCGAGCAGCCCCTCGGCCCGGTAGTCGCGCGCGGGCTCCACGCCGGCGTCCGCGTGCAGGCGCTCGCGGATCGCGCGCGTGGTGGAGGGTCCGACGCTGGCGATCCGGACCGCGACCGGCCACGTCCGCCCCGCCTCCGCCGCCGCCGCGGCCAGCGCCTCGACCGCGTTGCCGCTGGTGAACACGACCCATTGGTATCCCTCGAGGGCGGCCACCGCCTGGCGCAGGGGCTCCGGGTCGAGCGGCGGGGCGAGCTCGATCAGGGCCACCTCGACGACCTCGGCGCCGAGCGCGGCGAGCGCGGCCGAGAGCGTGCGCGACTGCTCCGGCCGGCGGGTGACGAGGATGCGGCGTCCGGAGAGCGCGCCGGCCAGCTCAGCGCCCCATCCGCTCGAGCGCGCCCTGGCGCACGAACTGGTCCGCCAGCGTCCGGCCGAGCGTGGCCGGGTCGTCCCCGGCCGCCTCGCCGCGGATCAGCTCGCCGCGGTCCTCGGGCGAAGCCACGAACGCGC
>DATBIZ010000233.1:0-13737 GCA_036556645.1 Vicinamibacteria bacterium
GTCGTCCCGCACGTGCGCGAGAACTTCCTGCCCACGATCGGGCTGTCGCGCCCGGAGCGGCCCCCGCTCGCGCACTACGCGAAGGAGGTCCAGGTGGACGTGTTCCCGCTGCGCGAGGCCTGAGCGTGGCCGCGCGAAAGGCCAGGGCCGCTCGGCGCGCGCAGGACGCGCAGGCCACGCGGCTGCCCCTCTTCGAGCGCGTGACGGCGGCGGTCACGCACTTCACGGGGACCACCGCCGCCTTCCTGGGCGCGGTGGCCTTCGTGCTGCTCTGGGCGGCCAGCGGACCGCTCCTCGGCTTCAGCGAGCGCTGGCAGCTCATCGTGAACACGGTGACCACCATCGTCACCTTCCTGATGGTGTTCGTGATCCAGCGCGCCCAGAACAAGGAATCGCTGGCCGTCCAGCTCAAGCTCAACGAGATCGTCGCCGCCATCGAAGGCGCGAGCAACCGGCTCATCAACGTCGAATCCCTCGGCGAGGAGGAGCTGGCCACCCTGCACGGGCACTACGCGCGGCTGGCGCAGCTCGCGAAACAGGAGGCGCACGTGACCGAGTCCCACTCCGTCGAGGAGGCCGACGCGCGCCACGGGGCGAAGAGCCGCCGGCGCCGAGGCTAACACCTGGCGCAGGGCCTTCATCGGATCCACGCGCGCCGCCCGCCGCGCGGGCAGGAAGGACGCGGCCGCGGCGAGCCGCGCGAGCACCACCGGCTTGACGGCCACGCCGAGGGCGCATAGCCTCGGCCCACACCCTCGAACCATCCCTCGCCATCGACGGAGGTGGCCGTATGCGCTTTCGCAAGGCAGTCCCCACGATCCTGGTTGTCGTCTCGTGCGTGACCGCTTCCGGCCTCCGCGCCGGCGACCCGGCGGGCCACCGGGACACGGCCGGAGAGCTCCTCTGGGAGACACGCGGTCAGGACGAGCCCAGCGGTGCCGGCCTCGACGTCGACGGCAATGGCCACATGCTCGTGGTGGCCGGCGATGTCGGGGAGGCCGCGAACAGCCAGTGGTTCGTGCGCGGCCTGGAGCGGCGGACGGGCGCCGTCGCCTGGGAGGACCGGCACGGTCCGATGACCTTCGGGCTCGCGAAGGACGTCGCCGTGGACGGCGATCGCGCCTTCGTCGCCGGCTGGACCCGCACCGCGGGCCTCGGTTTCCAGTTCGTGGTCCGCGCGTACGAGGCCGGGAGCGGAGCGGTGCTCTGGAGCCGGGAGATCGGCGCGGGCCCCCAGTGCCTGGAAGAGGTGCCGCGTTTTGCCCGTTGCGTCGCCAAGGCGGTCGCAGTGCAGGACGGACGGGTGTTCGTGGTGGGGCACCTGACCCGGACCGCACAGCGCGCGGACTTCGCCGTGCTCGCGTTCGACGCGGCGACCGGCGCGCCGCTGTGGGAGAGCGTCACGGATCCCACGGGCACGGGCGCCAACGACTACGCCTGGGCCGTGCGGGTGTCCGGCCGCCACGTCTTCGTGGTCGGCGAATACGCCGATTTCGGCGGGCTCATCGTCCAGGCCCACGACGCCCGCACGGGGGCCATCCGCTGGCAGCAGCGCGAGCCGGGCGCGGGCAACTCCACCCTCAAGGACACCCTGGCCGCCGCCCGGGAAGGCGTATTCGTCGCCGGCTTCGACGCCTCGTTCCGCTTCTTCGTGAAGGCGTACGACGCCGAGACGGGCGCTCCCCGTTGGGAGGACCACCTGGAAGGGCTCGGCCAGGCCACCGCCCTCGCGCTGAGCGGGAGCGACGCGCGCGACGGTGGGGCCGACGAGGGCTCGGGGCCACGGATCATCGCGACCGGGGTCGTGGGCTGCGACCCCGCGACCTTCCTCGACTGCGAGCTGGGCCTCAGGGCCTACGACGCGCAGCAGGGCCTCGTGTGGCAGGTGGCCGACGTCGCCCGCGGCGGCGATTGGTACATGGGGAACGTCACGGCGGCCGGTGGACGCCTGTACGTGGACGGGAGCGAGCTGCTGGAGGACGGGCTGTACCACCCGACGGTCCGCGCCTACCGGGCGAACGACGGCGGGTTCGAGTGGAACGCCCTGTTCGACGACGGCACGGGCCACGACCCGTTCGGCAGCGGCTTCACCGGGTTCACGAACGGCGTGTTCGCGCGGGGCGGCCGCCTGCACGTGGCCGGCGACGTCAACCGGGCGGACGGCAACTTCGATTTCCTCGTCCGCACGTATCGCGCGCGCTGACCAGGCCGGGCCGGGCTCAGCGGCGCACGGCCACGTCCACCCGGACGCCCGCCCTCAGCGTGCGGGGCGGGCCGATGGTGCGCAGCGGCGTGCGGCCGACGTCCCAACGGTCGCCGGTGAGGTTCTCCCCCGCCGCGAACAGCTCGAAACGGGTCCCCAGGGGATAGGCGGCCAGCGCGTCCACGGCCCAGTACGAGCCGAGCCGGAACTGGTTGCGGTCGTCGTCGTATTGCGCGCCGCTCCAGCGCGCCTGGGCCGAGGCGCGCAGCCCGCGCGCGGGATGCCAGCGCGCCAGGAGCGTGGCCTGGTGGCGGGGCACCTGCGGCACGCGCAGCCCTTCGAGCGCCGGGTCGGCCCGGAAGCGCCGCACGGTGGCGTCCGCGAGGAGATAGCCGCCGGAGAGGCTGAGCGCCGCGCGCGGGCGCCACTCCGCGTCCAGCTCGAGGCCCCGGGAGCGGCTGCGCCCGAGGTTCTGCCGCTGGCGGGTGATCAGCGCGGGGGTCGAGGACAGCGTCACGTTTCCCACCGTGTCTCGCGCCTCCATCCAGAACGCCGTCGCGCGCACCGCCGCGGCGCCGCGGGTGAGGCGCACGCCGGCCTCGAGGCCGCCGAGGCGCTCGGCCCCCAGCGCGGCGTTCGCCAGCGTGAGCACGTTGCCCACCCGGAACGGGCGGTACAGCTCGTTCAGGCTGGGGGCGCGGAACGCGCGGTAGGCGGAGGCCGACAGCGCGATCGCGCCGGTCGCGCGCCAGAGCGCGGACAGGCGCGGGCTGAGCGCGCTCTCGCTCCGCGCGGAAGCCTCGGACGCGGCGCCCTCGGCCTCGTTCCGCCAGCCGTCCAGGCGCGCGGACGCGGTCAGCGTGAGCGCGCGGACGGGGCTGGCCGTCGCCTCCGCGAACGCGGCCAGGTGCCGCTGCCGCCCGCCCGCGCCCGCCCGCGTGGGCGGCGCGCCGGGGCGCGTGAACACGTCCTCCTCGCTGGTGCCGCTCACCCGCCGCCACGATCCCCCCGCCGCGAGGGCGGCGCGGCCGCCGAGCGGCCGCGCCCAGTGGCCGGACACCCCGGCCGACCGCGCGGGCACGCGCTGCGCGCGCGTCAGCGTCTCGGAGGCGCGGTCCGCCGCGATCGCGGTGAAGGTCTGCTCGTAGTCCTGGTCGCCGGCGTGCGCGCGGAGGGACACGCGGCCCTCCCCCGCGCGCGCGTCGCCTCCCAGGCGCAGCTCGCGCAGGTCGGTGGCGTTGGCCTGCAGCGGCGTGCCGTTGCCGCGCTCTTCGTCGAAGAGCGACCCGCGCACGAACGCGCGCGCGCCGGGCACCGGCTCGTGCTCCAGCGAGACGTCCACGGTCGTGTAGCGGCTGTCCGCCTCCACGTCCACCGGCCCGCGGTCCGCCTCGTCGAGCAGCACGTACCCGTCGGTGCGGAACGCCTCGGCCGCCACCGCGGCCGTCCACCGGCCGCGGCGGCCGCCCGCCAGCAGCGACACCTGCGACGTGCCCTGGCCGCCGTAGGACGAGTCCAACGCGAGCGTCGCGCGCTCCACCGGCTGCCGCACCAGGTGGACGACGCCGGCCAGCGCGCCGCTGCCGTGGACGTCCGAGGCGCCGCCGCGCAGCACCTCCACCCGCCCGAGCGCCGCCCGCGGCACGCGCCCCCACTGGACCCAGCCGCCGAACGCATCGTTGATCGGCACGCCGTCGTCGAGGATCAGCGCGCGGCTCGCCCCGCTGGCGCCGACGCCGCGCAGGAACGCGCCCTGCGTGGTGGGGTTCGCGGTGCGGCTCGACGAGCGGCGGAACAGGCTGAACCCCGGCACCTGGCGCAGCGCGTCGTCGAGCGTGACGGCCGGCGTGGCGCGCAGCTCGTCCCGCCCGATCACGACCACGCTCGCGGGCGTGTCCGCCTGCGAGGTGACCGTGCGCGCGGCGGTGACGGTCAGCGCCTCCGCGAAGGCGAGCGGCCGCAGGACGATCTCGAGGTCGAGCCGCGTTCCCGCCCCCAGCTCGCGGCGCTCCGGCGCGTAGCCGGCGGCCTCGACCACGAGCGTGGCGGTGCCGCCGCCGGTGGACGTGAAGGCGAACCGGCCGTCGGCCGCGGAGGTCGTCTCCACCCGTCCCTGGCCCACGCCCAAGGTGACGCGGGCGCCGGCGAGGGGCGCGCCGGCGGGATCCAGCACGCGGCCGGACACCGCGGCGGGCGGGGCGGCCGGCGCAGCCGGCGCGAGGCCGAACAGGATGAAGACGGCGGGAAGCAGCACGCGCACCACCGGAGAAGGGGACGTCCGGTGGTGGATTCTACGTGTGATGAGCGTGGCCGGGAGCGCCGGGGCCCGACGGCCACGCTCGGGCAAGCGGTCCTCTAGGCTTCCACCATCTCGCGGAGGCCTTCCTCGACCAGCTCCTTCTTCCGCGCCTCGAGGCGAGCGCCGATCTCCCTGAGCTGGGCCGCCGAGAACACCTCGCGGGCACGGGGGAACATCTCCCCCTCCTCCTCGTGGACGTGGTGCTCGACGGACTCCTTGATGGACCTGGCCAGCTCCTCGAGCTCGGCCGAGTCGCCTTCGAGCCCATCGGCGCGGGCCAGCATCTGCTTGACCTCGTCGTGCTCCTGGTGGGCTTCCCGGACCTGCTCCTGGAGCTGGTCCTCGCGCTGCCTCTCCAGGTCGGGATAGAAGACCTCTTCCTCGATCGTCGCGTGGACCGTGAGCTCGTTCTTGATGTTCTGGAAGATCTCGAGCTTCTGGGCGGCGTCACGGGCGCGCTCGAACTGCTCGAAGAGGCGGCTCACCCTCTGGTGGTCCTGCTTCAGCAGAGCGGTGGCGTCCCGGCCCGCGCGCGGGGACGCGCGGGTGGCTCGCGACTGGGAGCGCGAGGAGCCTTCGTCTTCGCTGCCGCCGTTGCCCATGCCCTGTCCGCCGCCCATCCCTCCGCCGCCGCCCATCCCGCCGCCTCCGCCCATGCCGCCACGTCCGCCACGGCTGCTACGCGCGCGGCTCGCGCCGCCGCGCGACGCGGTGCTCCGGCCGCCGCCGCGCGTTCCGCGGCCGCCGCCTCCGCCCATCCCGCCGCGTCCGCCGCTGCTGCGCCCGCCGCCCGGGCGGCCCCGGCCGGTCGTCGCGCGGGTGCTCGTCGCGCCGAGGCTGCGGCGGCTGCGCGTGCTCTTGCCGCGCGCCGACCCGCCGCTGCGCGATCCGCTGCGCGACCCGCCGCGGCTCGAGGCGCCGCGGCCGCCGCTCCGGCTGCCGCCGCGCGAGCCGGCCGCGCTGCGCGAGCGGCGAGCGCCGCTGCTGCGCGCGCGGCTGCCGCCGCGGCTCGCTCCGCCGCGGCCGCCGCCGCTGCGGCTGCCGCCGCGGCCGCCGCCCTTCGACGAACGGCTTCGACCACTCGACTGTCTGGCCATATGCCCTCCACTGACGGCGACGCGCCGCCGTGTGTGTTGGTGAGTTCTGGCCGCCGACGTGCAAGCGGCGTGCCGTGAACGTCTTCGCGCGGCACGCGTTGCACCGTTCGCGCGCCGGCAGACACCGATCGCGAGATGCGACCACGAGCACGTCAGCCGGCGACAGCGAGCGACGCGACGCGCGCGACGAACCGAGCGGACGTGAGGCTGAGGTCTGGCACCGCGCTTGCACCGCCGCTGCAGTGACGGCCCGGCGATGGGCCTGGAACGACTCGCGATTCGTCGCGCGGCATGGACGTTCTTACAGGCCGCGGGTGGCGCCACGGTAATTCGTGCAAAGGTTGCAGATGGTTCCCAACATGCATCACGCATCATCGGGACTGGTGGCCGTCGGCCTGGCGGCCATCCTCGGCGCCGCGGTCGTGCACGCGCGGCCGGGCAGACCCGTGTTCAAGGCGGACATCGAGCTGGTCAACGTGGCCGTCACCATCACGGACGGCCGGAGCCGCTTCGTCACCGACCTCGCGGAGCCCGATTTCGAGGTCCTGGAGGACGGAAAGGTCCAGGACCTGACCCTCTTCACTCACGACCGGCTGCCGCTCTCGCTCTCCATCCTTCTCGACACGTCGCAGTCGATGAACCTGAAGCTGCGCGACGCCCAGGCGGCCGCCGTCCGGTTCGTGGGCACCCTCGGCCCGGACGACGAGGCGCAGGTCATCCAGTTCAACGAGCGCGCCCGGATCATCCAGGACTTCACCGGCGACCAGGCGCGGCTCGAGACCGTGATCAAGGGCACGCGCGCCTCGGGCTCCACCGCGCTGTACAACGCGGTGTACATCGCGCTCAAGGACCTCAAGGCGCGGCGACGCGCCGAGGAGCTGCGGCGCTCGGCCATCGTGGTGCTCTCGGACGGCGAGGACACCGCGTCGCTGGTCAGCGACGACCAGGTGCTCGAGCTGGCGCGCACGAGCGGCATCTCCGTCTACGGGATCAGCCTCCGGCCGAACCTCCCGCTGGCAGCCTCGCTGAACCACGACGTGGGCCTGCCGCGCTACTTCTTCGGGGCGCTCACGCGCGAGACCGGCGGCCAGGCGCACTTCCTCCAGGGGATCGCCCAGCTCGCCGGCGTGTACGACCAGGTGGCCGAGGAGCTGCGGTCCCAGTACAACCTGGGGTACTTCTCGAGCAACGCCGCGCGCGACGGGCGCTGGCGGAGCATCCAGGTGCGCGTGCGTGCGCGCCCGCAGCTCCAGGTGCGCCACCGGACGGGCTACTTCGCCCCGCGCCGCTAGGGGCTGGCCGACGAGGCCGAGGAGGAACGATGGTCGGTAAGCCGAACCTGCCGCTGGACGCGGAGGAGCGTGAAGACGTGCACGGCTCCGCCACCGAGACGCCGGGCCTCACCCCCGTGGACCAGGAGCGCGAAGCCTCGATGGCGGACGAGGGCGGCGCGGCCGGCGCGGCGGTCGAGCGCGAGAACCGCCCGACCGATCCGGACAGCGTGGAAGCGGCGCACGGCCGGCCCAAGGCCGGCGGCCGCCGCAACCGCAATCGTTGACGTCCGACCTTCCGAGGAGGAGCTGATGCCAGACCAGACGACCAAGTCGGTGATCGTGGGCGCGCCGGCGGCCGAGGTCTTCGCCGCCTGGGCGAACTTCGAGAACTTCCCCCACTTCATGAAGCACATCAAGTCCGTCACCCGCACCGGCGAGCGGACCACGCGCTGGGTCGCCGACGGACCGCTCGGCAAGGACGTGGAGTGGGAGGCGGAGACCACGCGCTACGAGCCGCCCACCCGCATCGCGTGGCACAGCATGGAGAACAGCCCGGTGCGCACCAGCGGCCAGGTGACGTTCACCGAGCTGCCGAACGCGCAGACGGAGATCACGGTCACGCTGCACTACGTCGCGCCGGGCGGCGTGGCGGGCGAGAAGCTGGCGGCCCTCCTCACGAACCCCGAGGACATGCTCGAGGAGGACCTGCGCAACTTCAAGGCGTTCGTCGAGGGGCGGGTGGCGGCGGCGCGCTGAACGGCGACCTACTTCCGCCGCTTGTACGTGATGCGCATGCTCGCGGCTTCCTTGCCGTCCGGCCCCGGCATGTACATCGTGAACACGCGGGTGTCGTCGTCCTTGTACTGCGTCACCGTCTTCAGCTTCATCGGCTGGCCGTCCGGCCCGGTGACGGACATGGTGCCGTTCATGCTCTTCGACGCCGCGTCGTAGGTGCTCTCGCTGAGCGCGATGGCCGTGGACATGCTGTCGACCCAGGTGCCCACGTACTTCTTCTTCGCCGGATCCCAGCCTTCCACCCCGTGCCCCTGGAACGGCGAGCCCATCATCTCCGCCGTCTTGAAGTCGGTGACGAGCCAGAGGCCACCCGGCCCGAGCGCGGTGGTCTCGGTGCCCTTGGAGGGCGGCGCGGGCGGCATCAGCATCTCGACGGTGGCGTCCCAGGTGCCGACGGCCTTCTTCAGGACGTCGTGCTCCGGACCCGGCTTCGGCATGGGCGGCATGTCCTGGGCGCGGGCGCCGGCGGCGGCGCCGCACAGCAGCGCCGCGAGCACGAATGTGCGCTTCAATTCCATGAACTCCTCCTGCTCGGAACGCGCGAGCCTAGCACACGCTGTTGACGTGCGTGGTCGTGAGGAAGTTCACACCCCGCCCGCGGGCAGGCTGCGCGCGCGGCGCTCCTCCCGCAAGCGTGCGATGGCGAGCGCCTGGGTGGCGGTGAGCGCGGCGAGGATGTGCTGCAGCTCGGCCTCGTCGGCGCCGCAGAGGAGCAGGTTCAGCTCGCGCAGCAGATCGGACGCGCGCTGATCCAGGACGGAGGGCCGCACAGGCCCGCACGGAGCAACGGCGGTGCCACGCGCGGGCGCGGACGCGCGTGTTGTCGTTCAGCGACTTGCGGCCGGTCGCGCTTCCGGGGGTTGGCGCGGCCGCGGCCACCTGTCCGGCTTTCGGTCAGGGGATCACGAACCCGTGGAGGCAGCCCTCGACGCCCTTGACGGTGGCGCAGAGGCTGAACTCTCCGGGCCGCAGGCCGAGCAGGTCCTTGTTGAAGTCGCTCGCGAACGTCGGCCGCTTCACCTCGACCGTGCCGTTGCCCCACATCAGCCTCCAGGCGATGTCGGGCCCGTGGACGCGGGCCGGAACGTCGATGTTCCTGCTGTCCTTCGGCGTCGCGGTGACGTAGCCGACGCAGCCGACCGGCAGCCGGCGCTCGCCGTTGCGCGGTGTCGGCTTGCCGTTCTTGCACGAGATCCCGAAGAAGCCGACGCGGATGCTGTCGATGGGCCCGCGGTCCGGGCCGGGCGCCGGCGTGGGCGCCGGTTTCGGCGTCGCCGCCGGCGTGGGCGCCGGCTTCGGTGTCGCGGCCGGGGTGGGACCGGGCGTCGGCGTCACCGGCGCGGGTGTCGCCGGCGGGTTGCCGATCGGGATCACGATCACGATCGGGTTGGACGTGGTGATCGGGCTCGGCCGTGTCGGCATCTCTTCGACGACCGTCTGACAGCCGGCGCCCAGGACTCCGAGGCCCAGCGCGACCGCCCCGCGCAGTTGCATGCCCACTCCCTTGTCTAGAAACAGCTTTACATCTGTACGCGCAATTGCGCGTCCTGTCAACGTTTTTCTGGTGGGATCAGGCGGGGCGCCGGGCCAGCGCGGCGCCCTCCGGCGCGGCCATGGCGGGCACCCGCGCGTGGAGGAACCAGTCCTCGACGACCACGCGGCGGGTGAACCAGCGCGTGCCGAGGAGCGCACGGCCGGCGGCGGCGATCCATCCGTGCGGCAGCGGAACGGACGCGCGGCCGCCGCGCCCGAAACGCCGCAGCAGCTCGGCGCGATAGCGCTCGAGGCGTGCCCGCCGGTAGTCGCCCGCCGCCGCGGCGATCGTCTCCGCGGCCATCAGGCCGGACTCCACGGCGGGCCGGATCCCTTCGCCGCTCTGCGCGTACGCGAGGCCCGCAGCGTCGCCGGCGAGCAGCACCCCGTCGTCCACCAGCCGCGGCCGCCGCGCGTCGTGCAGCAGGTAGGCGTGCCCGAGCCAGCGCGAGGGAAGGTCGGCGGGCACCCGGCCCCGCGCGACGAGCCAGCCCGCGAACGCGCGGGCCTGCCGCGGGAAGTCCTCTGCGTCGGCGCGGCCGAAGCCGACGTTGAGCACGTCGCCCTTGCGGAAGCACCAGCCGTAGCCCTTGAGGTCCGCGCAGAAGAACAGCTCGGGCACCTCGGGGCGCACGCGGCAGGCGGCGCGCTGGCCCGCGTCCATGCGGAACTCCACCTCCTGCGCCGCAACCACCACGTCCTCGGTGCCGCGCGCGCCGAGCCAGCGGGCGACCGGACAGAAGTGGCCGCCGGCGCCCACCAGCATCGGCGTGCGCAGCTCGCCGTTGATCACCCAGTCGCCCCCGTCGCGGGCGAGGCTGCCGAGCGCGGTCCCCTCCTGCACCCGCGCGCCGGACCGGCGCAGCAGGTACGCGTCGAACTCCGCGCGCAGGATCCCGTAGCTGACCGGCCGCGCATAGGCGGTCTCGACCTCGCGCCGCCCGCCGATCACCGCGGTGCGGAAGCCGAGGATCGGCTGCAGCGTCCGGCCGCGGCCGTAGTCCGGAAGGTCGAGCGCGAGCGCCTCGACGATGCCGGGCGTGATCCAGCCGGCGCAGACCTTGTGGCGCGGGAAGCGCGCGCGGTCGAGCACGAGCACGTCCAGGCCCTGCCGCCGCAGCGCGCCGGCGCAGCTCGAGCCGGCCGGCCCGCCGCCCACGACCACCACGTCGGCCCGCGTCAGGACGCCTCCCCTACCGGTACAGCTCGGCGCGCGTCCACGGCACCTGGTTGTCGCCCGCGCGCGCGAAGGTCACCTGGAAGAGCTGCATGTACCCGGTGTTGAACGAGGCCTGCGAGCCGACGAGGTAGAGCCGCCAGGTGCGCACGAACGTCTCGTCGAACAGCGCGGCCACCTTGCCCGCCGCGGCGTCGAACCGCTCCCGCCAGTGCGCGAGCGTGCGCGCGTAGTGCAGGCGCAGGTTCTCGACGTCGAGCACGGAGAGCCGCCGCGGCTCGAGCACCGCCCCCAGCACCTCGGCCAGCGTCGGCGGGTACGCCCCGGGGAAGATCCGCTTGCGGATCCAGGGGTTGAGCTGGCCGGGCCGGTCGCGCCCGATGAAGTGCAGCAGCCCGCGGCCGCGCTCCGGCCGCAGGCAGCGGTCGATCAGCTCGCCCAGCGCGGGATAGTGCGCGGGCCCCACGTGCTCCAGCATCCCGACCGAGACGAACGCGTCGTAGGTGCCGGTCATGTTGCGGTAGTCGTCCTCGACGAACTCGACGCGCCCGGCGAGCCCCTCCGCCCGCGCCCGCTCGCGCGCGTGGCGGATCTGCTCGCCGGACAGGTTGCAGGCGCGCACGCTGACGCCGCGCGTGCGCGCCATGTAGAGGGCCAGCGATCCCCAGCCGCAGCCCGCCTCCAGCACGCGCTCGCCCGGCCGCAGGTCCAGCTTCCGGCACACGTGCTCCATCTTCGCGGCCTGGGCCTCGGCGAGCGTCGCGGTCGGCGTCGGGTAATACGCGCAGGTGTAGAGCAGGCCGGGGTCGAGCCAGAGCCGATAGAACTCGTTGCCCAGGTCGTAGTGGTGGTGGACGTTCTCGCGCGAGGTCCGCACCGTGTTGCCCGGGCCGAGCCGCCACGGCTTCGACTGCCGCGCGGCGTAGGGCGTGTGCTCCCACCGCCGGTAGACGGCCTCCAGGAACGCGAGCAGGTCGCCGCGCACCTCGATCGCGCCGGTCATGTACGACTCGCCGAACGAGAGCGAGGGATGGCGCACCAGGCCGAACAGCGCGCGCCGGTCGCGCATCAGCAGGTCGGCCACCACCGGCTGGCCCTCCTCGCCGAGCGCCCACACGCTGCCGTCCCAGAGCACCATCCGGGCCGGCAGCGGGCCGAGCCCCTTGCGCACCAGCGAGACCAGCCAGCGGTCGAGGGGGCGCACCGGACGCGAGCGCCGCGGCGGGGCCGGCGCCGCCCGCCGGCGCGCGGCCGGCCGCACCGCGGGGGGGGCCGGGGGGGATCCGGCTCCGATCAGGTTGTCACCGCTCATACGACTCCCGCCGCGACGCCTCGCTGAGCGCGATCAGGTAGCGCAGCGGCTGCGGCACCACCTTCTCGCGCACCTCGGCCAGGGTCTGCGCTCCAGCGTAGCTGATGGCCGAGCGGAGGTGGCCGCGCACGCGGTGCAGGATGTCCACCACGCTGCCCTTGTAGGGCACCTGCACCTCCTGTCCTTCCGCCGGCACGTCGAGCGCGACCACCGCCGCCTCCGGGCTCTCGTCGTCGTAGAGCGCCTCGAACACCGCCTGCGGCGAGGTCATGCCGCGGTAGATCTTGCGCTTCTCGCGCGTGCCGGGGTCCACGATCACGTGCCCCGGCGCCTCGTCCGTGCCGGAGAGCATGCTGCCGAGCATCACCGTGGACGCGCCGCAGACCAGCGCGAGGAAGATGTCCTTGTCGTCCTTCACGCCGCCGTCCGCGACGATCGGCACCGACTCCCCCACCGCGCACCAGGCCTCGCGCAGGGCCTGGAGCTGCGGCACGCCCGCCGCCGTCTCCAGCCGGGTCCGGCACCCGCGGCCCGGCCCGATGCCGACCTTGATCGCGTCGGCTCCCAGCGCCTTCAGGAACGCCGCGCCCTCGTGCGTGCCCACGTTGCCGCAGACGAGCTGCACGTCGCCGACGTGCCGCCGCACGGCCTCGACCGCGGCGCGCATCACCTCGGAATGGCCGTGCGCGATGTCGATCACCAGCGCGTCGGCGCCGCGGCGGACCAGCTCGGCCGCCCGCTCCAGGTAGTCGCCGCGCGCGCCGATGGCCGCGCCCACGAGCAGGCGGCCCTTCCCGTCCTTGCTCGACGCGGGCCTCTGGCGGGCCAGCGAGATGTCCTTCTTCGTGATCAGGCCCTTGATCCGCCGCTGCTCGTCCACGATCGGCAGCTTCTCGATGCGCCTCTCGAACAGGAGGCGCTCGGCGTCCTCGGCCGCGATGCCGGGCCGGCCGGTGGTGAGGCGCTCCACCGGCGTCATGAACTCCTGCACCTTGCGCTCGTCGGAGCCCGCGTCCCAGGGCATGTCGCGGTTGGAGAGCAGCCCGGCCAGCACGTTGCCGCCTCGCGTCTCCTCGATCAGGATCCCGGTGATGTTGTGCTTGCGCGTGAACTCGCGCGCCTCGCGGATGGTGGCGTCCCTGGGCAGGCTCAGCGGCTGCTCGACCATGTAGCCGTAGCTGCGCTTCACCTTCTCCACGCCGCGCGCCTGCGCCTCGATGCTCATCGCGCGGTGGATGAACCCGATGCCGCCCTCGAGGGCCATGGTCTTGGCCATGCGCGCGCCGGTGACGCTGTCCATGTTCGCGGAGACGACGGGCAGCTCCAGCTCGATGCCGCGCGAGAGGCGGCTTCCCACCAGGATCTCCCCGCGCGAGGACACGACGCCGCCCTGCGGGCGGAAGAGGAAGTCGTCGTAGGTGCGGCCGACGAACTCCGGCTCGAGCGAGCGCGTCATGGCGGGCGCCTCCGGCGGAACTCGGGGCAACCCTACCACGAAGCGTATGAGGAGGCCTTCAGCGCCCCCCGGCCAGCTCGCGCACCAGGTGGACGAGGTCGCGCGGGGCCAGCGGCTTCCCCACGCAGGCACAGAACCCGGCGGCCACGCAGCGCGAGCGGTTCTCGTTCGAGGGGTGCGCGGTGATCGCGGCGGCCGGCGTCTTCACCCCGCGCAGGCGCGCCTGCTCGATCAGCTCCCAGCCGTTCATCCGCGGCATGTAGAGGTCGCTGACCAGCACGTCGGGCGGGTGCGCCACGAGGTCTTCCAGGGCCGCGCGCGGATCGGCGAACGAGGCGACGTCGGCGCCCTCGTTCTCCAGGACGAACGACAGGAACTCGAGCGCGTCCGGCTCGTCGTCCACCAGCACGACGCGAACGCCGGCGAGGGGACCGGCAGCGTCCATGGGCCCAGGGTAGCGGCATCCGCGGGCGAGCAGGCTCCGGGAGCCTGTGAGAACGCTCACGCCCACTTTTCCCCGGAAATCGTTCTGCGCGTTACACGCGAGGCCGCCATGCCGATCCGCTACGTGACGACGTTCACGTCCAAGCT
>DATBIZ010000234.1:0-3517 GCA_036556645.1 Vicinamibacteria bacterium
GAAGCTGAAGCCGGTGCTGAAGGGCTCGATCGCCTTCACGCGGCGGATCGACGAGGCCGCCGCGTGCCTGTACGCGCTGCACCACGAGGTGCTGCCGGCGCAGGGCATCCCGGTGCAGGGCCGCGGGCGGGAGGCCTACCGGAGCTAGCGGCCGCGCCGCGCGGTCGGTCCGCCGCCGGGTCCTGGCACGAGACGGCCGGCCCTCCAGGTGGCGCCGCACGTCTTCGGGAGCAGGCCATGCCGAACGAGGGCGCGGACGCCGGCGTCATGTCCTTGATCGCCCTGAGCGCGGTGGTGTTGGCGCTGGTGGCGGCGGCGGCGCCGCCACCGGCCCCCGAGGTGCCCTACGTGCCCACCCCGGCGCGGGTGGTCGAGCGGATGCTCGACCTCGCAGGCGTGGCGGCCGGGGACGTGGTCTACGACCTCGGCTGCGGCGACGGCCGCATCGTGATCGCGGCCGTGAAGCGGTCCGGGGTGCGCGGGGTGTGCGTCGAGGTGGATCCCACGCGGCTCATGGGGAGCCGGCTCAACGCGCGCAAGCAGGGCGTGGAAGGCCGCATCCGCTTCGTCGAGCGCGACCTGTTCAAGGTGCCGCTGCACGAGGCCACCGTCGTGACCCTGTACCTGCTGCCGGAGGTCAACGCGCGGCTGCGCCCGCGGCTGCTCGCGCAGCTCCGGCCCGGCGCGCGCGTGGTGTCGCACGACTTCGACATGGGGGACTGGAAGCCGGACGAGATGGCCACCGACACCGGTTCGATGATCTACCTCTGGCGCGTGCCCGCGCGTTGAGCCCCGCTCGTGGGATCGGTGAGTGGGTTCCCGGCTTCGCCGGCGTTTGACATCCCCGCACGCCGGTGCGAGGCTCGCGGTTCACCCGATCCCAGGAGCGCAACCGATGCATCTGGACCGCCGGCAGGCACTCAGGAAGCTGGCCGCGGGAGGGCTGGGGGCCGCGTCGGCGCCGCTCTGGAGCCGGCGGCTGGCCGAGCTGGCGATCGCGCACGCGGATCCGCATGCGCCCACCGCCGGAGCCGCCGCCGGCGCCGAGCCCTGGAAGCCGAAGCTCCTGGACGCTCACCAGAACGACACGGTCGTCGCGCTCAGCGAGCTGATCATCCCGCAGACCGACACGCCGGGGGCGAAGGCGGCCGGGGTCAACCAGTTCATCGACCTGGTGTTGTCCGAGGCCGCGCCCGCGGAGCGCCGGGAGTTCCTCCGCGGCCTCGGCTGGATGGACGCGCGGTCGCAGGAGCTGTTCGGATCGGACTTCGTCTCCGCGGCGCCGGACCAGCAGGCCGCGCTGCTCACGATCCTCAGCGCCCCCGGGAACAGGTCCGCCGCCGACCGGCTCGGCCGCGACTTCTTCGAGTCCATCAAGGGCCTGACCGTCACCGGGTACTACACCACCGAGATCGGCCTCCGGCAGGAGCTGGGCGAGGACGGCGGCCTGTTCCTGGCCGCGTATCCCGGTTGCCAGCATCCCCAGCACAAGGTCTGAGCGCCGGCCGTGAGCAGCCGATGACCCGCCTCCGCTGGGGACTGCTCGGCACCGCGCGCATCAACCGCGCGCTGATCCCCGCGCTGCGCGCCTCGGAGCGCAGCGAGCTGGCGGCCGTCGCGAGCCGCGATGCCGCGAAGGGCGCCGCCTACGCGCGCGAGTGGGGCATCCCGCGCGTGCTCGGCTACGAGGAGATGCTGGCGGACCCGGGCGTGGACGTCGTCTACGTGCCGCTGCCCAACAGCCTGCACGCCGAGTGGACGATGCGCGCCGCCCGGGCCGGCAAGCACGTGCTCTGCGAGAAGCCGCTGGCGATCACCGTCGAGGAGGTGGACGCGGTGGCGGCGGCGGCGCGCGAGGCGGGGGTGGTGGTGGCCGAAGCGTTCATGTACCGGCACCACCCGCAGACCCGGCGCGTGAAGGAGCTCGTGGACGGGGGAACGATCGGGGCGGTCAAGCTGGTCCGCGGCGCGTTCACGTTCGACCTGACCCGCGAGGGCGACGTGCGCCTCGAGCCTTCGCTCGGCGGCGGGTCGCTCTGGGACGTCGGCTGCTACCCGGTCAGCTACGCGCGGCACCTGTTGGGCGCGGAGCCGGTGGAAGCCTTCGGGTGGCAGGCGGCCGCCGCGAGCGGCATCGACGAGGGCTTCTACGGGCAGCTCCGGTTCGGCCCCGACGTGTTCGCGCAGTTCGACTCCGGGTTCCGGGCCGCGTTCCGCACCCGGCTGGAGGTGGTGGGGCGTGCCGGGACCATCGTCGTGCCGCGGCCGTTCAAGCCGACCGCGCACGAGAGCATCCTGATGACGCGCGGCGACACCACGGAAGAGGTCGCCGTCACCGGTCCGGCGGAGCTGTACCTCGGCGAGGTCGAGGACATGGCGGACGCCGTGCTGCTCGGACGTCCGCCCGCGATCAGCCTCGCGGAGAGCCGCGGCAACGTGGCGGCGCTGATCGCGCTCTACCAGTCGGCGCGCGCCGCCATGCCGGTTGCGGTGGACGGCGGTCCCCGGTCCCGATGACGTCCGTCGCCGCGCTCGTCGCGCTCCTGGCCGCGCCGGCCCCGCCCGCGCCCGAGACGTTCCCGTGGCCCGGAGGGGCGCGCGCGGCCTTGAGCCTGAGCTTCGACGACGCGCGCCAGAGCCAGGTGGACACCGGCCTGGCCGTCCTCGACGCGCACGGGGTCAAGGTGACGTTCTTCGTCGTCCCCGGCGCCGTGGAGGAGCGGCTCGAAGGCTGGAAGCGGGCGGTTTCGGCCGGCCACGAGATCGGCAACCATTCTCTGATCCACCCGTGCAGCGGCAACTTCGCCTTCGCCCGGCACAAGGCGCTCGAGGGCTATACCTACAAGAGGATGCGCCGGGAGCTCCGCGACGCGAGCGCGCGCGTGAAGGCGCTGCTGGGCGTGACCCCGCAGGCGTTCGCCTATCCCTGCGGCCAGACCTTCGTGGGAAGCGGCCGCGGCACGCGCAGCTACGTGCCGGCGGTCGCGGAGATGTTCGTGGCCGGCCGCGGCTGGTTGGCCGAGGTACCGCACGACCCGCGCGCCGGCGACCTCGCGCAGGTGATGGGCGTGGAGATGGACGGCAAGGACTTCGAGGAGATCCGCCCGCTGCTCGACCGGGCGCGCGAGACGAGCGGCTGGCTCGTCCTCGGCGGCCACGAGATCGGCGAGGGGGGGCGGCAGACGACGCGCGTGGCCATGCTGCGACAGCTCCTGCCCTACGTCCTCGACCGCACGAACGGGTTCTGGGTCGCGCCGGTGGGCACGGTCGCGCGGCACATCCGGGGCAGCCAGCGACGGGCGCACTCCGGCGCGAGCGGCAGGGGGAGGAGCGCGCATGCGCGCGCGTGGGGCCCGCGAAGCGGGACCCTCCCGAGACATCCAAGTGAACAAGGAGACAAGCGATGAGCAGCACGCTGACCGCCGTGGCCGTGACGGGGCTTCTCGCCTTCGCCTTCGCGGCGGCGGCCGAAGACGACAAGCAGTGGGGGATCCACGACCTGAACCGGCCGCAGCCG
>DATBIZ010000235.1:0-2476 GCA_036556645.1 Vicinamibacteria bacterium
CCGCGGACGACGTGGCGCGGTTCCTCGCCGCCGGCCTCAGCGAGCGGACGATCCTGACCGAGCTCGGGGCCCGCGGCTTCGCCGAGCCGCTCGATCCGGCGCGCGAGGACGCCCTGCGCGCCGCGGGCGCCACCGAGACGCTGGTGGTCGCCTTGCGGAGGGCCGCGCCCGCGCCGGCGGCGCCCGCCTCCGCGCCGCGCGCCGAGGGCGCCGCCGCGCGCCCGGCCACCACGGCGGCGCGGCCGCCCAGCCTCACGTTCAGCGTCTCCGCCCGCTCGGTGCGCGTGCCCGTCTCGGTGCTCGACAAGCGGGGCGAGCCGGTGCTCGGCCTGCGCGAGGAGGACTTCAGGCTGTCCGAGGACGGGCGGGCGCAGCCGGTCACCTTCTTCAGCGGCGAGCGCCAGCCCTTGAAGATCGCGCTCGCCCTCGACGTCAGCGGGAGCATGAAGGACAAGATGGACGAGGTGGCGGACTCCCTCCGCCACTTCATCAACCTCCTCGAGCCCGCCGACCAGATCATGGTCATCACGTTCAGCAGCTCGATCCACGTGGACCAGGAGTTCACGTCGGACCGCGAGCAGCTCGAGCGCGTCTTCGCGCGGCTGCGCGCGGACCAGAACACCGCGCTCTACGACGCGGCGGCGGAGGCGATCCGCCGCGTGGCCGGCGCGCCCGCGGAGAGCAAGGCGGTGGTGCTGGTCACGGACGGCGTGGACAACGCGAGCAGCGCGACCTTCGCCGAGGTCCGCGAGCTGGCGCGGCGGTCCGAGGTGCCGGTGTTCTCGATCGGCATCGACGGCGAGGACGGGCTGCGCCAGATGATCACGGGCACGCGCGGCGTGGGCCGGCGTCCGCCGATCGGCGGCGGCTGGCCCGGCGGCGGGCGCTGGCCCGGCGGCATCGGGGGGCGCCGCTGGCCGCCGGGCGGCGGGAGCGGGTGGCCGGGCGGAACCGGTACGCCGGGCGGCCGGCGCGGCGGCGGGTTCGGCCCGCGGGAGCCCGACTTCGACGCCCGGCCGCTGCTCGACCTGGCCGAAGACACCGGCGCGCGCGCGGAGATCCTGAAGGCGGACGGGTCGGACCGCCGTCTCAAGGAGGCGGTCGAGTCGATCGCGGTCACGCTCCGCCACCGCTACCTCGTCGGCTACGAGCCGGAGCCCGGGAAGCCCGGCTGGCGCAGGATCCGAGTGGACGTGGACCGCCCTTCCACGAAGGTGCAGGCCCGCAAGGGCTACTACGCGGAGGGGTAGCCCCTCTCCCCACGCCGCGAGGGCGTTGACAGCGGCGGCCTGCGCACGGATAGTGGCCGCATGCCGCCGGACGATCTCGGGCCGCTCGAGCGCGTCGTGCTGGAGCAGGTCTGGAAGGGCGCGGGTGACGTCACCGTCCGCGAGGTGTCCGCAGGCCTGCCGCGGCCGCTCGCGTACACCACCGTGATGACCACGCTCGACCGGCTCTACCGCAAAGGGCTGCTCTCGCGGCGCAAGGACGGACGCGCGTTCCGCTACGCGGCGCGGTCCACGCCCGAGCAGTTCGCGACCGGGCTGCTGCGCCGCTGGCTGGGCCGCCTCGCCGGCGGCGGCCCGGTGCGGCCGCTGCTCGCGTCGCTGGTGGACGCGGTCAGCGAGCACGACGCGGCGCTGCTCCCCGAGCTGGAACGGCTGGTGCGGGCCAAGGAGCGCGCGGCCCGGGGACGGAAGCGGTGAGCTTCCTGGTGCTCGGCGCGTCGGTGGTGCTGGCCGCGTTCGTCGTCGTCGCGGGCGCGCTGTCGCTGCTGGTCGCGGCGGCCGCGCCCTTCCTGCGGCGGCTCCAGAGCGGAGGCGCCCGGCGACGGGCCGCCGTCCTGTTCTCCGCCTGCCTCCTGCCCACCGCGGGCGGCCTGCTCGCCGCGTTCCTCCTCGTGCTGCCGGCCTGGATCGCGCACGAGCCACGGCACACGCGCGAGCGGCCCGGTGCGCTGCTGCTCGCGGTGGCCGCGCTGGGCCTGCTGCTCCTCGCCTCCGCCGCCGCCCGCGTCTGGCGCGACCACCGGCGGACGCGGCGTGCGCTCGACGGCTGGCTGCGCGCGGGCGAGCCGCTCGAGTCGCCGCGGCCGCTGCCCCTGCCCGCCTGGCGCGTCGAGCATGTCTTTCCCCTGGCCGCGGTCGCCGGTGTCCGGCGTCCCCGGCTGCTGGTGGCTCGCGCGGTGGCCGAGGCGCTGACCGGCGACGAGCTGCGGGCGGTCGCGGCGCACGAGGCGGGTCACGTGGCCGCCGGCGACGTCCCCCGGCGGCTCGCGCTGAGCGCCTGCGCCGACCCGTTGCGGTTCTCGGCGGGCCGTGCCGCGCTGGAGAGGAGCTGGGAGGAGGCGGCGGAGGCCGCCGCCGACGCGTTCGCCGCCGGCACCGTTCCGCCCGTGCACCTGGCCAGCGCGCTGGTCAAGATCGCGAAGCTGGTCCCGGCCGGCGGGCGCGTCGCCGCGGAGCTGCCCGCGCTG
>DATBIZ010000236.1:0-5405 GCA_036556645.1 Vicinamibacteria bacterium
GACCTCGACCTCACGCCGTCCGGCGGCGCCTACGTGTCGTCCGGGCCGAACGGGATCTTCCGCGTGGACCGCGGCCGCGACGTGCTCGAGCTGTTCGCGGCGGTGCCGGGCCTGTTCGTCAACGGCCTGGCCCTCTCCGCGGACCGCCGCACGCTCTTCCTGGCCGCGCACGCGGCCGGGGTGGTGGCGCTGGACCTCGCCACCCGGACATGGGAAGCGGTCGCGCTTCCCGAAGGCGCCACCCTCGCCGGCATCGACGGCCTGTACGTCTACCGCGACAGCCTGGTCGCGGTGCAGAACGCGCTGCGCCACGGGCCCGAGCGCGTGGTGCAGGCGTTCCTCGACTCCTCGCGCCGCCGCGTGAGCTGCCTGGCCACGCTGGACCGCAACCATCCCCTCTACGACATCCCGACCACCGGCGTGCTGGTCGGCGACACGCTGCACTACGTGGCCACCAGCCAGCTCCGCAGCTTCGAGGCCGACGGGCGGCCGTGGCCGCTCGAGCGGCTGAAGGACACCGTGATCCTGAAGGTGCGGTTGCGGGATCGGTGCCCATGACCAACGCCGTACCCGTACCCGATTCCGGTTCCGTATCCGTATCCGTACCCGATTCCGGTTCCGTATCCGTATCCGTACCCGATTCCGAATCCGTATCCGTATCCGTACCCGATTCCGAATCCGATTCCGAATCCGATCCCGTCCGGTTACCGTTCCGTTCCGTTCCGTTCCCCCGCCCGAACGCCTAGTCCTCCGTGACCTGGTCCGCCAGCTCGTTCACGTCGGCGTGGTCCGTGCGCGGGAAGTGCGTGGCCAGGGCCTCGCCCACGCGCGTGACGCCCTTGACGATCCCGTCCGTGAAGCGGCCGGCGCGGAAGTCGTCTTCCATGGCCTGCGCGACCGCGCCCCAGAAGCCGGCGCCGCAGCGCTCGTGGATGGCCAGGTCCCCGATCACCGCGAACTGCTGGGCCGGGGGCACCACGTAGATCAGCACGCCGTTGCGCAGCGCGGTGGCGGTCATGCCCAGGCGCTCGAACTGCGCGGCCGCCGCCTTCTGCACGTCGTCCGGCGGCTGATTGCTGACGTGCACGCGCACCTCGCCGCGCGAGCGTCCTTCCGCCTCCCCGATCGCGGCCACGATGCGGTCGTGGTCCAGCGCCTTCAGGAACTGCTTCGTCTTCATCGGCTCACCACCGTCCCGACGCGCCGCCGCCCCCGAACGAGCCGCCGCCGCCGGAGAACCCGCCGCCGCCGAAGCCTCCGCCGCCGAAGCCGCCGCCGCCACGGCCCCACCCGCCGCCGCCCCAGAAGATCGGCCCGCCCCAGCCGCCCCGGCGGCCGCGGCGGCCGTAGGTCATGTAGCGGCCGCGCGACATGCGGCGGCCCAGCACGAAGTTGATGAAGAGCAGGAGCGCCACCACCGCGAGGATCGAGCCCCCGCCACCGCGCCGGCGCGCCGCCGGCTGGGCGGGGGCCGTGTACTCGCCGCGGGTGGCGGCCATGATCGCGTCGGCGCCCGCCTCCACGCCCTGGGAGAAGCGGCCCTGCTGGAACGCGGGGACGATCTGCTCGGTGACGATCCGGTTGGCGATCGCGTCCGGCAGCGCGCCTTCCAGCCCGTAGCCCACCTCGATGCGCACGCGGCGGTCGTTGACGAACACGAACAGGATCGCGCCGTTGTCGATCCCCTTGCGCCCGACCTTCCAGGCCTCCGCGGCGCGGATCGTGAAGTCCTCCAGCGACGGCCAGGGCAGCTCGGGGAAGATCACCACCAGCACCTGCGTCGAGGTCGCGCGGTCGAACTCGCGGAGCTTCGACTCGAGGCGCTGCGCCGTGGCGGCGTCCACCAGCGATGCGTAGTCGTTGAAGTAGTTGCCGGGGACGGGCGGCAGCGAAGGCAGCGCCGACTGCGCGGACGCCGCCGCGGCCGCCGCCCCCAGCACGGCGGCCGCCCACACGCGGATCCCCAGACGTCTCATCGCCCGGCGTCCGTCAGGGCTGCGGCGGGGCCGGCGCCGGCGTGGGCGCGGCCGGCGCGGGCGTCGGCGAGCCGAAGTTGAACTGCACCTGCGGCGCCTGCTCCGCGCCCGGCTGC
The DNA here is from genome assembly GCA_036556645.1 of Vicinamibacteria bacterium. Lineage (GTDB taxonomy): Bacteria > Acidobacteriota > Vicinamibacteria > Fen-336 > Fen-336 > DATKEG01. The sequence goes on from DATBIZ010000236.1 coordinate 2,093, forward strand.
GCGCGGAAGTAGGCCTTCTCGCCGAAGCCGAGCAGCCGCGCGTAGATGTTGGCGGGGAAGCGCAGTCGCTGGGTGTTGTAGGCCTGCGCGGTCTCGTTGTAGCGCATGCGCTCGACCGCGATGCGGTTCTCCGTCCCCTCGAGCTGGGCCTGCAGGTCGCGGAAGTTCGCGTTCGCCTTCAGGTCGGGGTAGCGCTCGACCACCACCATCAGGCGCTGCAGCGCGCTGCCGAGCGCGTTCTGCGCCTGCTCGAAGCGCTGGAAGGCAGCCGGGTCGCCGGTGATGTCGCCGGCGTTGACCTGCATGCGCCCCACGCTGGCCCGCGCCTGGGTGACCGCCTCCAGGGTGGACTTCTCGAAGGCGGCGGCGCCCTGCACGGTAGCGACCAGGTTCGGGATCAGGTCGGCGCGCCGCTGGTACACGTTCTCCACCTGCGACCACTGCGCGTCCACCGCCTGCGACGCCGTGACCAGGCTGTTGTAGGTCCCCACGCCGCCGATGGCCAGGACGATGGCCACCAGCACCAGCACGGCGAGACACCCCAAGCCAATGCCCATTCCCCGGCTCATGCAGCCTCCTTCAAACGTGCAGCGAGCAACGCGCGTTGTCCGGCGATCTTATCGCGGCGACGGGGGCAAGGACCGGAAGGGCACGTCGAGGACCGGGTACGAGCGCCAGTCCTTCCAGTTGTAGTGCCACCACTCGTTGGGCTCGACGGTGAAACCCTCGCCCTCCATGGCCGCGCGCAGCCGGTCCCGCGCGGCGCGCGCGGCGGGGGGGCCGCCGGCGTAGCCCGGCGCGGCGCGCTCCGAGAACTCGTCGTAAGCGCTCGGCATCTCCACCTCGCGGCCGGTGGCGAGGTCGTACAGCGTGAGGTCCACCGCGGTGCCGCGGTTGTGCTTGGAGCCGACGCGCGGGTTCGCCACGAAGGCCCGCTTCGCCTTCGGGGTCGCCTCCCAGAAGAGCCTGGTCACCGACCAGGGACGGTAGGCGTCGAACACGAGCAGGCCGTGACCCTTCTCGCGCAGGGCGCGCTGCGCGCGCCGCAGCGCCGCGGCGGCGTCCCGCTGCAACCACGCGCGCGCCTCAGGGTATACGGGCCGGCCGAGGAAATTGTTCGCGGTCGCGTAGCGGATCTCGAGCTTGATCGTGGGATCGAGCGCGGCCAGGTCCACCAGGTCCGCCGCGCGGGCGGCGGCCGCCGCGCGCGGCGGGCGGGCGGACGCGCCGGCCGGGGCGGCGCCGAGCGCGAGGGTGAGCAGCAGGAGCCCGCGCCTCATCCGGCGATGATAGCCGCCACCGCCTCCTCGACGGTGACCGCCGCGAAGCGCACGCGCGACACGCCCGGGACGAGCTGGGCCAGCGCCGGGCGGTCCGCCTGGATCACGGTCGCGATCTTCGGATAGCCGCCCGTGGTGGGGCCGTCCGCGCCCATCACGATGGGCAGGCCGTCGGGCGGAACCTGGATGCACCCGGGCAGCATCCCCTCGGAGGCGATCTCCGCGCCGGCGCGATGCGCCAGCGCGGGGCCTTCCAGCCGGCAGCCCACGCGGTCGGACGTCTCGCGCACGAAGTACTCCGACGCGAGCAGCGTGCGCAGCGCGTCGCCGGTGAAGAAGTCGTCCTGCGGCCCGAGGACCACGCGCAGCGTCGTCGCCTCGCCCCCCGGCGCGGTGAGCGGGGTGGCCCGGGCCGACGCCGCGTCGCCGACGGGGCGGCCGAGCGGCAGCACGTCTCCCTCCCGCAGCGCGCGGCCGGCATGGCCGCCGAAGCCCCCCGGCAGGTCGGTGGCGCGCGAGCCGAGCACGACCGGCACGTCCAGGCCCCCGCCGAACGCGACGTAGGCCCGGCAGCCCTCGCGACGGCCCTCGAACGAGAGCACGTTGCCGGGACGCGCGCGCACGCGGGCCCCCAGGGGCACGCGCCAGGCGCCGAGGTCCGCGCGGTGCAGCACCGCGCCGAGGTCCGCGCCCGCGACCGCGAAGAAGGCCGCGGCGCGGAAGCGCAGCGCCGGCCCGGCCACCGTGCACTCGAGCGCGGCCGCTCCCGGCGCGTTGCCCGCCGCCGCGTTGGCCGCGGCGAGGGCGCGCGGGTCGAGCGCGCCGGCCGCGCCGACGCCGTAGCGCCGCCATCCGTTCCGCCCGGGATCCTGCACGGTCGTGAGCAGGCCCGCCTCCAGCACCTCGACGCCGAACGCGTCGTCGCGCGCGGCCTCGCCGGGCCGCGGCGGCGGCTCGGGCAGCCCGTCACGCGCGACCGCCACGAAGCGCACGCGGTCGCCGGGACGGATCCGCGCCGGCGGATCGGCGCGCGGGTCGAACAGCGGCACGGTCGTGCGGCCGATCAGGTGCCACCCCCCGGGCGTGGCCGCGGGGTAGACCGCGGTCTGGCCGGCCGCGATCGCCACCGAGCCGGCCGGCACGCGCGTGCGCGGCGTGGCCCGCCGCGGCACGTGCAGCTCCGGCGCCAGGGAGCCGAGGTAGGCGAAGCCCGGCATGAAGCCGAGCATCAGCGCGGTGTACTCGCGGGCAACGTGCCTTTCGATCACCTCCGCCGGCGCGAGGCCGCTGCGCGCGGCGACGTCGTCGAGGTCGGGGCCGTCTTCGCCGCCGTAGTGGACCGGGATCTCGTGCCGCGCGGGCGGGGCGGCGGGGCCCGCGGGGACGGAGAGCCGCGCCACGGCCCAGGCGCCCACCTCGTCCGCCGACGTGCGCGCGGGGTCGAACACCGCGAGCAGCGCGCGCAGCCCCGGCACCGTCTCCAGGAGCCCCGGCGGCGGCTCGCCCCTGAGGGCGGCGTCCAGCGCCCGGACGCGCTCGCTGGCCGCGGCGTCCGGGCCCTCGCCGATCTCCACGCTCAGCGCACGCTCGCCGACCGGGCGCAGGCGCGCCGGCGGCGTCACACGCGCAGCGCCGCCACCTCGATGCCCGCGTCGTCGAGCGCGCGCCGCACCGCGCGCGCGTTCTGGAGGGCCGAGGGGTTGTCGCCGTGCACGCACAGGGTCTGGGCGCACAGCCGCACCGTCGCGCCGCCGGGAACGTCCACCACACCTTCGCGCGCGATGCGCAGCGCCTGCGCGGCGGCCTGCGCCGGGTCCGTGATCACGGAGCCGGCCACGTGCCGCGGCTGCAGCGTCCCGTCCGCGTGGTAGCGGCGGTCCGCGAACGCCTCCCCGGCGAAGCGCAGCCCTTCGGCCTCGGCCGCGCGCCGCATCGCGGTGGTGGTGCAGAGGCCGACCAGCACGAGGCCGCGGTCCGCGCGGGCCACGCCCCGCGCCACCGCGCGCGCCACCGCGTCGTCGGTGGCGGCCTGG
>DATBIZ010000237.1:0-2179 GCA_036556645.1 Vicinamibacteria bacterium
TCTGCCCGTGCCCGCAGTGCGGGGGGGAGAGGAAGTAGGCGCCGGGGACAGGCCGCGTTCCGGTTCCGGTTACGGTTACGGTTACGGTTACGGGGTCGGCCGCGGACGGGTCGGAGCGTCGTTCAGGGCGAGGCGGTCACACGGAACCGTGCCGCGTCCCGGGCCGCCCGTACCGCCTTCGCATACGCGTCGGAACTGAGCGCCTTGGTGACGCTGTCCGTCACCGGCGAGATCATCTCGGCGGCTTCCCAGGCCAGCGGGGTGCCGGAGGGCTCCTCGGCCACGCGGCCTTCGTGCACCGCGGCCGACGCCGCGCACACGTGCAGCGAGGCGAGGTCGCGGCGCAGCGCCTCGAGGCGGCCCTGGCGCGCGGGCGACACGAAGCGGAACATGGACGCGTAGAAGACCGCGTTGTGGTAGTACTCCGGGTAGTTCAAGAGCGCGTCCTTGCCCCACTCGTGCGCCCAGGTCATCAGGCGGCCGTAGATGCGCCGGCCGATGCCGAGCCCGGGGTGCCGCTGGCCGGGCAGGCGCGGGCGCTCGGCCGTGAACGGCTGGCCGGGGTTCTGCAGCGCGAGCCAGCGCACCGCGAGCACGTAGAGCAGCTCCACACCCTGGTCGCGGAGGACCGGCTCGTCCACCACCACCGTCATCTCCGAGGCGCGCAGCTCCACCAGCGGCTCCTCGCCGCGCGCGGGCAGCAGGCGCATCCGGTGCTCGCCGTCCCGGGCGTCGAGCCGGAGGCGCACGGTGGCGAAGCCGCGCTGGTCGAGTGCGGCCAGGATGCCGGCGGCGTCCAGCTCGCGCTCGAGCGCGGCCCGGTCGAACCGGCCGAGGAAGGTGCCGGGCTCGTGCAGGTTCGCCGGCTCCGCGTCCGCGGGCCGCAGGTCGAAGAAGGCCCGGCGCCCGCGCTTCATGGCCGCGCCGCCGGCTCCAGGTGCACCACCACGTCCACCACGTCCGGGTGCGCGCGGCGCACCGCCTCCTCGATCGCGTCGGCCACGTCGTGCGCGGCGCTCAGGGTCAACTCGCCGTCCACGCGCGCGATCAGGTCCACGTAGACCGCGCCGGGCCCGCCCCGGGTGCGGATGTCGCTCCAGGAGACCACGCCCGGCACCCCGCGTACCACGCCGGCCAGCGCCTCGGCCGGGATCACCGCGCGGTCGGTCAGGGTGTGGAACGAGCCGACCAGGATCTGCACGGCGAGGAAGGCGATGAACACCGCGATGCCCAGGGCCACCGCCACGTCGATCACGGCCACGCCGGCGCGCGCCCCCGCGAACGAGGCCACCACGCCCAGGCTCACGTAGATGTCCGAGCGCGTGTGCGTGGCGTCCGCGAGGAGGTACGAGCTGGAGAGCCGCCGGCCCTCGCGCGACTCCCACCAGGAGACGACGAAGTTCGTGGCCAGGGTCACCGCCATCACGATCCAGTTCAGCGCGCCGATGTCCGGCACCCGGCGGTCCGACGCGCGCGCGAGCGCCTCGGTCAACACATGGTAGGCCACGCTGAGCAGCAGCAGGCCGATGGCCAGGCTGGCCGCGGTCTCGAACTTGCGGTGCCCGTAGGGATGGCCCTCGTCCGGCGGCGCGAACGCGAAGGCGGTCACCACCAGCCCCACCACGTTGTTCGCGCCGTCCATCATCGAGTGGTAGCCGTCCGCCACCATCGAGACGCTGCCGGACAGGTTTCCCACCACGATCTTCGACACGCTGACCAGCAGGTTCAGCGCGAGCGTGGCCAGCAGCACGCGCCGCACGCCGCGCCGCGCCGCGTCGGCGCTCACCGCCACGGGTCCGTCCTCATTTCATGCGCGCGCCCTGCTCCTCGGTGGCGAAGACCCAGCCCACCACCTTGCCCGGCTGGATCAGCCCCTCGGCCCCCCAGAACTGGCGGTCGCGCAGGAACCGCGACGAGGTGTCGGCGGCCGGGATGGCGGCGATCTCGTCCGCGATGCGCTGGAAGCGGTCGCGCCAGAGCGAGAGGTTGGCCTCGCGCAGGTCCACCCAGCCCGACCAGGCCCAGGTCTCCACGCGCTCCGGCGTGATCTCCGGAGCGTCCTCGCCGGGCAGCGTGACCGGCACCTTGCACTCGGGCCCGCGCAGGAGCTTGCCGTCGGGCAGCAGGACGGGGATGCCGATCGAGACGATCTCGCGCGCGCAGGCCGCGTCGCGCCCGA
>DATBIZ010000238.1:0-4356 GCA_036556645.1 Vicinamibacteria bacterium
CCGCCGCCTACCCGGAGGAGAACAAGGACCGGCGCGTCGTCCTCGCGCCGCTGCACCAGTTCCTGGTCCGCGACGTGCGCCGTCCGCTCGTCCTGCTCCTGGGTGCGGTCTCGTTCGTGCTGCTGATCGCGGCCACCAACGTGGCCGGCCTGATGCTCGCGCGCGCGGCCGCACGGCAGAAGGAGGTCGCGATCCGCGCCTCGCTGGGCGCCGGACGCGGGCGGCTCGCCCGCCAGCTCCTGGCCGAGAGCCTGCTCCTGGCCGCGCTCGGCGGGGCGGCCGGTCTCGTGTTCGCGCACTGGCTGGTGGACGTCGTCGTGCGCCTGGGGCCGCCCGACGTGCCGGGCCTCGACGCCGTGCGGCTGGACCTGCGCGTGCTGGCCTTCACCGCGGCCGTGTCGCTCGCCACCGGCATCGGCTTCGGCCTGGCGCCGGCGCTGTTCGGCTCGCGCCTGTCGCTCACGGGCGCGCTCGCGGACGGCGGCCGCGGCTCCGCCCCGCAGGCTCGGCAGCGGCTGCGCCGCGCGCTGGTGGTGAGCGAGGTCGCGCTCGCGCTGGTGCTGCTGGTGGGCGCCGGCCTGCTGCTGCGGAGCCTGCAGCGCCTGCAGGCGGTGGATCCCGGCTTCGACCCAACCCGCCTCGTCACGTTCAACCTGACCCCGCCGCTGCGCACCTACGGCGACATCGCGCGCCGCACGCGGTTCTTCGAAGGCGTGATCGCGCGCGTCCGCTCGCTGCCGGGCGTGGAGGCGGTGGGCGCGACGAGCGACCTGCCCTACGGAGTGGGCGCGCTGTTCCACGACTTCGTGATCGAAGGGCGGCCCGAGGTCGAGCCGGGCGCGGAGCCGGAGATCTACAACCGCAGCGTCGACCCTTCGTATTTCGCCACCCTGGGCCTGCCGTCGTTGCAGGGCCGCGCGCTCTCCGCGCACGACCGCGCGGGCACGCCGCGGGTCGGGGTGATCAACGCGGCGGCCGCGCGCCGGTTCTTCCCCGGCGAGGATCCCGTCGGCCGGCGCCTCGCCTGGGCGCGCGACCCGGAGCGCGCGTGGATCGAGATCGTGGGCGTGGTCGGCGACGTGCGCGGGCAGGAGCTGGCCGTGGACGAGGTGCCGGCCGTGTACACGCCGCTGGCCCAGGAGCTGCGCCCGTGGAAGACGTGGCTGAACTTTGCCGTGCGCACGCGCCGGGCGCCGCAAGACCTCGCCGCCGCGGTGCGCCGGGAGGTGGCCGCGCTGGACGCGGACGTGCCGGTGACGCGGGTGGGCGCGATGGAGGAGCTGATCGCGGCCTCCGTGGCGCCGCGGCGGTTCACCCTGGCGCTGCTCGGCGGGTTCGCCCTGCTCGCGCTGCTGCTGGCCGGTGTCGGCTTGCACGGGCTGGTCGCCTACGCGGTGGCCTTGCGCACGCAGGAGATGGGCGTCCGGATGGCCCTGGGGGCGGCGCCCCGCGACGTGGTGCGCCTCGTCGTCGCGGAAGGCCTCGCGCTGGCCGCCGGGGGCGTGGCGCTCGGCGCCGTCGGCGCGGGATTCCTCACGCGCTTCGTGGACGCCATGCTGTTCGGCGTGCGCGCCAGCGACCCGCTCACGTTCGCGGGCGTGGCGCTGCTGGTGGTCCTGGCCGCGCTGCTCGCCTGCTGGCGGCCGGCCCGCCGCGCCGCGCGCGTGGATCCGCTGGTCGCGCTGCGCGGAGAGTAGGAGCGCGTGGACCCCCGGCGCGCGCTGCGCCAGTATGAGGGGCGATCCGCCGCGCCGGAAGTGAGGAGACGATGATCCAGATCCGCAGCCTCGAGAAGGCCTACGAGCAGGGCGGCGGCAAGGTGTTCGTGCTGCGCCGCATCAGCCTCGACATCAAGGAAGGCGAGTTCGTCTCCATCATGGGCCCGTCCGGCGCGGGCAAGTCCACGCTCCTGCACGTGATCGGCATGCACGACAGCGCCTGGGCCGGCGAGTACTTCCTGGCCGGCCAGCCCGTGCACAAGCTGGGGCGCAAGGAGCGGCTGGAGCTGCAGAAGCGGACCATCGGCTTCGTGTTCCAGAGCTACCACCTGCTCGACGACCTCAGCGTGTACGAGAACCTGGAGATCCCGCTCTCCTACCGCGACATCAAGAAGTCCGAGCGCCAGTCCATCGTGGCCGACGTGCTCGACCGCTTCCAGATCGTGGGCAAGAAGGACCTCTACCCGAGCCAGCTCTCCGGCGGGCAGCAGCAGCTCGTGGCCGTGGCGCGGGCGGTGGTGGCGAGCCCGAAGCTGATCCTGGCGGACGAGCCCACCGGCAACCTGCACTCGGAGCAGGGCCGCGAGATCATGCAGCTCTTCCGCAAGCTCAACCAGGAGGGCACGACCATCGTGCAGGTCACGCACTCGGAGGTGAACGCCGAGTTCGGCAACCGCGTCGTGAAGCTGCGCGACGGCTGGATCGTGGACTGAGCGTGGGCTCCGACCTGCGTCAGGCGCTGCGCTCCTTCCGCCGGCGGCCCCTCTTCTTCGCGGTGGCCGCGGGGACGCTGGCGCTCGCCATCGGGGCCAGCACGGCCGTGTTCAGCGTGGTGGACGCGGTGCTGCTCCGGGCGCTCCCGTTCGCGGCGACCGACGAGCTGGTCACGGTGTGGCTCTCCGTCCCGGAGCAGAACGCGCCGTTCGTCGAGGTGTCCTATCCGTTCGTGACCGCCGTCCGCCGGGAAAGCCGCGCGCTCGCGGGTGTGGCCGCGATGCCGGCGGTCAACTCGCCGTTCCTGCTCGGCGGCGCCGAATCGGCGCGCGTGGAGGGCCGGATCGTCACCGGGAACTTCTTCGACGTGCTCGGAGCGCGGCCGCGCCTGGGCCGCGTGTTCACCGAGGACGAGGACGAGGTCGGGGCGCCGCGGGTGGTCGTGGTCAGCCATGGGCTGTGGCAGCGGCAGTTCGGCGGGGACCCCACGGCGGTGGGGCGCAGCGTGCTCGTGGACGGCACGCCCATGACCCTGGTGGGCGTGATGCCCCGCGAGTTCCGGTACCCGCCCGGTGCCGACCTCTGGACGCCGCTCGTGCCGATCGTGCCGAAGCTCGTGAACGACGCCCGGGTGGGATGGGCCACGATCCTGGCGCGCCGCGCCCCGGGCGCGAGCGTCGCCGCCGTCCGCGCCGAGCTCGACGCGATCGCCGCGAACCATGGCTGGCTCGGTGAGCGCCCGGACCCCGGCGCGGTGCAGCCGGTGTCGCGCAGCGTGGTCACGCCGTTCCGGGACGGCTTCTTCGGCGCGTCGCGGCCGGCGTTGCTCGTACTGCTCCTGGCGGTACTGCTCGTGCTCCTGGTCGCCTCCGCGAACGTGGCCGCCCTCCTGCTCGCGCGGGCCGGGGCGCGGCGGCGCGAGATAGCGGTGCGGCTGGCCCTGGGCGCTTCGCGGGCGCGGCTCGTGCGCCAGCTCCTGGCAGAGAGCGCGCTGCTGGCCCTCGTGGGAGGCGCCGCCGGCGTCCTGCTCGCGTACGCGACCCTCGACGCGCTGGTCGCGCTGGTGCCCGCGGATGTGCCGCGGCTGGCAGATGCGGCGGTGGACGGGCGGGTGCTGGCCTTCGCCTGCTCGCTCACGCTCGCGGCGGCGATGCTGGCCGGGCTCGTCCCCGCGCTGCTCGCCTCGCGACCGGCGCTCACCGAGGCGCTCGGCGCCGGCGCCCGCGACGCGGGCCCGAGCTTGCACCGCCGCTGGCGCGGGCTGCTGCTGGGCGCCGAGGCCGCGATCGCGGTGGTGCTCCTGTCGGGCGCGGCGCTTCTGGTCCAGACCCTCTCGAACCTGCAGCGGCTCGACCTCGGGTTCGACCCCGAGCGGGTGTTGACGTTCGAGCTCACGGGACCCCGCGGCAAGTACACCTCCCCCGCCCAGGTGCGGACACTCCAGCGCACGCTCGTCGAGCGTCTCGGCGCGGTGCCGGGCGTGGAGTCGGCCGCCGCCGTCCTGATCCGCCCGCTCTGGGGACGCGTCGGGCTGGATTGGCCGTTCGCCGTCGAAGGCCAGCCGAAGGACGAGGCGGAGCGGAACCCGCCGCTGAACCTCCAGGTCGTCACCCCCGCGTTCTTCCGCACGATGCGCATGCCGCTCGTGATGGGCCGCTCGTTCACCGACCAGGACACCGAGCGCACGCCGCCGGTGGTCGTGATCAGCGAGCCGATGGCGCGCCGCTACTGGTCCGGCCAGGACCCGGTCGGCAAGCGGCTGCAGATGCCGATGCCCACGGCCCCGTACCCGCTCACCTGGGTGACCGTGATCGGCGTGGTGCCGGAGGCGCGCTACCGCGAGCTGCAGACCGCCCGGTACGACCTCTACATGTCCTACCTGCAGTCGGACGAGCCGCTGAAGCACGTGGTGCTGCGCACCGCG
>DATBIZ010000239.1:0-2116 GCA_036556645.1 Vicinamibacteria bacterium
GCCCGCCTCCTGCATGCGCCCGCGGAACAGCCGCGTGTTCGCCTCCAGCCGGTCGCGCAGCGCGGTGGTCTCGCTCAGCAGCGCGAGCGCGCGCAGCGTGGCGCCGGCCACCACCGGGGCCAGGCTGTTCGAGAACAGGTACGGCCGGCTGCGCTGCCGCAGCAGGTCCACCACCTCGCGCCGCGCCGCGATGCAGCCGCCCATCGCGCCGCCGAGCGCCTTGCCGAACGTGGTGGTGACGACGTCCACGCGGCCCATCACCCCGCAGTGCTCGTGGGTGCCGCGCCCGGTCCGGCCCATGAACCCCGTGGCGTGGGAGTCGTCCACCAGCCCCAGCGCGCGGTGGCGGTCGGCCAGGTCGCAGATCTCGCGCAGCGGCGCCACGTCGCCGTCCATGGAGAAGACGCCGTCGGTGACGATCATCCGGAAGCGGGAGGAAGCGGCCTCGCGCAGCTTCGCGTCCAGGTCGGCCACGTCGAGATGCTCGTAGAGGAAGCGCTTCGCCTTGCACAGACGCACGCCGTCGATGATCGAGGCGTGGTTGAGCCGGTCGGTGACGATCGCGTCCTCGGCCCCGAGCAGGGGCTCGAACACGCCGCCGTTGGCGTCGAAGCACGCGGCGTAGAGGATCGCGTCCTCGAACCCGAGGAACGCGGCCACGCGCTGCTCGAGGTCCCGGTGCAGCGCCTGCGTGCCGCAGATGAAGCGCACGCTCGACATGCCGTAGCCCCACTGGTCGAGCGCGGCGTGCGCGGCCGCGATCAGCTCCGGATGGCTCGACAGGCCGAGGTAGTTGTTCGCGCAGAAGTTCAGCACGGGCTCCGCGCGCCCCGCCACCCGGACCTCGGCACCCTGCGGCCCCAGGATCGGCCACTCTTCCTTCCAGAGGCCCTGCGCCTTCACCTGCTCGAGCTCCCCGGCCACGAACTCGCCGAAGCGCGCGTCCATCGCGGTCCTCCCTGCCGCGATTCTAGTCCCGCGCCGCAGGGGTTCCGGGCGCGCCAGCGCGTGCTACGGTGGATGGAGGGAGGCGGACGGATGAGCACGATGGAGCGGCGGCAGATGCTCGACGACCAGTCCGGGGGCGGCCACCGCCCGCAGCCTGGCCCCACGCCCGGGCCGCCCTCGCCGAGCCCGAACCCGGTGCCCGGCCCCACCCCGGACCCGAACCAGGTGCCGGTGCCCAACCCGGCTCCCCAGCCCAACCCGACCGAGGGGCCGCAGTTCTCCCCCGCGCCGGCTCAGTAGACCTTCAGCCCGAGCACGCGCCGCCACACCGTGACGTGGCGGACCTCGTCGATCAGCACGAAGGCGGCGGAGAGCAGGTACTCCGAGGAGCGGATGCGGCTCAGCAGGGTGGCGTACGCGCGCTGCGCGGCGCCTTCGACCTCGAGCGCGTGCCGCAAGAAGCGGTCCCCGGCCGCGAGCGCGCCGAACTCGTAGGCGGAGAGCGGCGCCGGCGGGCGCCCGCCGCGCTCCTCGGCGATCGCGATCTGCGTGTCCCGGTGGCCTTCGTGATCGCCGCGGAACTCGATCGCGTAGTCGCGAAGGCCCGCGGGCACGAGGCCGCGGCGCAGGCCGAGGTCGTAGAGCGCGATGGCCTGGTGCTCGAGGGCGATCGCGGCATACAGGACCGCGAGGTCGGTCTCCTCGCCGCGCGCGAGCGCCGCGGGCTCGCCGTCGAGCAGCGCGACCAGCGGCGAGGCGACGCCCGCGGCCAGCGCCAGCCGCGCCACGAACGACCGCCGCGAGCAGCGGGGCGCCTCACTCACGCTGCTGCTCCGTCTCGATCCACAGCTCGACCACGGCCAGGTGGCGCGCCAGGTCCACGAGCTGCGCGCCGAGACGGTGCACGGCGCGCGCGTCGCCGATCGCGGGAAGCCCCTCGGCGACCGCGTGGGCCAGCGCCTGCTGCGCCACGCGCAGGCCCTCGAGCGAGGGGTCGGCCGGCTCGCGGACGTCCGCGGCCCGGTCGCCGCCAGCGGAGGGCGGCAGGCGGAGCCGGCGCCTCAGCTCCTCCCGTTCCGCGAGGTGGCGCGCCCGGTCCCGCCGCACGCCCTCCACGAACGCGCGCGCCGAGGGGGTGGCACGCTCCACCGCGCGCAGCCGCGCGTCC
>DATBIZ010000240.1:0-4796 GCA_036556645.1 Vicinamibacteria bacterium
CCGGTCTGGGGCTTGAACGCGTGCGCCGCGCCGTCGCTGCCGCCGGCGATCACCAGGCGCGTGCCGGCGATCTCGGCCGCGATCGGCGGCGCGTACGTGGTGTCGAAGGGCCGGCCGCCGGGGGAGTTGACCCACACGGGGTCGCCGGTCCTCTTATCGAAGGCCAGGAAGCGGTGGCTGCCGCGGGCCTGGTTCCCCCAGCCCGAAGTGATCCCGCTGACGATCACCAGGTCGCCCTCGATGATCGGCGACACGGTGCGGCCGCCGTGGGTGGTGACCAGCCCGAACTCCTCGGCCAGCGACCGTTCCCAGATCCGCTTGCCGTCGCGGGTGAGGCCCAGCAGCGTGCCGCCCACGCCGAAGGCGTAGACGTTGCCGGTGGGCAGGTCCACCACCGGCGACGCCCACCCGATCCGGTGGGGCGGCACGTCGCTGTGGTAGACGTTCCAGCGGTACTCCCACAGCAGCTTGCCGCTGTCGGCGTCGAGGGCGAGCACGCGCTCCTGCAGCGTCGCGCCCGACCCGGCGCCATTGAGCAGGTAGACGCGGCCGCCCGCCACCACCGGGGTGGAGCGGGCGCCGTAGGGCGCCTTCCAGGCCAGGTTCTCCCCGGACGGCGACCACTTCTCGGGCAGGCCGGTCTCGACGCTCTTGCCGTCGCGCGCGGGGCCGCGCCAGTCGGGCCAGTCCGCGGCCGGAAGGACCCCCGCCAGCGCCAGCGCGGCGGCGGCCGTCACCACTGTGCGTTTGGCTTCTCGCATGGCCCTCCATCCTGACAGAGCGGGCCGACCGCTGTCCCCCGCGGACTTGTGAAAAGAAATGAACGCGCGCGGCGCGCGGACCGTCCGGATCGTTCGATTCTACGCACTCGGCCGGCCTTGCCATGTGTGCGCCGCGCATATATGCTCGGCGCACTATCCCAGGAGGCGCCATGCCCAACCGCCCCGAACCGCTGAGCTTCCTGCCCCTGCGCCCGGTGGAGTTCCAGGTGCTGCTCTCGCTGGCCCAGGGGGAGCGGCACGGCTACGGGATCATGCAAGAGGCGCTGAGCCTGAGCGAGGGCGAGACCGTGCTCGAGCCGGGCACGCTCTACCGGGCGCTCCGGCGGATGTTGGCCGCCGGCCTCGTGGTCGAGTCGGCACGCCGGCCGGACGCAGAACGTCCCACGGAGCGGCGCCGCTACTACCGGCTGACGGACCTCGGCCGGCGGGTGGCCGGCGCGGAAGCGGCGCGGCTGCAGCGGCTGGTGGGCGCGGCGCGCGCGGCGCGGCTGCTGGGCGGCAAGGCATGAACGCCGAGCGCACGTACCGCCGGCTGCTGCGCGCGTTCCCGCGCGAGTTCCGCGAGGACGTGGGCGGCGAGATGGCCGCGCTCTTCCGGGCGCGGCATCGTGACGAAGCGGCCCGGGGGCGCGCCGCCCTCGCGCGGTTCTGGGCGAAGACGGTCGCCGACGTGCTCCTGAGCGCGGCGGCGGAACGGATCGAGGCCCGGCCGCGGCGCGCGCCGCGCCCGGGCGCCAGGAAGGGAAACGCCATGGACGCCCTCGCGCAGGACCTTCGCTACGCAGCCCGCTCGCTTCTCCGCGCGCCCGCGTTCCTGGCGGTGGCGGTGGCCACGCTCGCGCTCGGCATCGGGGCCACCGCCGCGATCTTCAGCGCGGTCAACGCGGTGCTCCTGCGGCCGTTGCCTTTCCCCGACGCGGACCGGCTGGTGTTCGTGTGGGGGAAGACCGCGGCGTTCAGCCAGGGCGCCGCGTCCTGGCCCGAGTTCGCGGACTGGCGGGAGCAGAACCGCTCGTTCGAAGCGATGGCGGTCTGGCGGCCGCAGAGCGTAACGCTGACGGGCGCCGGGGAGCCGGAGCGGCTCGTGGGCGCGTTCGTCAGCGCGAGCCTGTTCCCGATGCTCGGCGCGGCCCCGCGGCTCGGGCGCACGTTCGAGCCGGAGGAGACGGAGCCCGGTTCGGTGCGGCCGGTCGCGGTGCTGAGCCACGGCCTCTGGCACCGGCGCTTCGGCGCCGATCCAGGCATCCTCGGCCGGACGCTCGTCCTCAACGGCAACGCCCTGACCGTGATCGGCGTGATGGGTCCCGAGCTGGCGGAGGGGCGCGCGCCTTTCAACGCCTACGTCCTCGACACCGAGGTCTGGATGCCCGCGCCCTACTTCCCGAACGAAAAGGGGCTCGTGCGCGGCCAGACGGAGATGCTGGTGATGGCGAAGCTCCGTCGGGGCGTGACCGTCGAGGCGTCCCAGGCCGACATGGACGTCGTCGCGCGCGGGCTCGAGCGCGCCTACCCCGACACCAACGCCGGCCGCATGGCCAGCGTGCGACCGCTGCACGAGGACATGGTGGAGGAGGTGCGCCCGGCACTCCTGGTCCTGCTCGGCGCGGTCGGCCTGGTGCTCCTCATCGCCAGCGGCAACGTGGCCAACCTGCTGCTCGCGCGCGCATCGCACCGCCATCGGGAGATCGCGGTCCGTTCGGCCCTGGGGGCGGGACGCCGCCGCATCGTCCGGCAACTGCTGACCGAGAGCCTTCTGCTCGCGGCCTGCGCCGGCGTGGCAGGGCTCGCGGTCGCCTACGGCGGAGTGAAGGCCCTGGCCTGGCTGCTGGCCGCGTCCGGTGCCGGACGCATGCTGCCCGCGGACGCCGGCCTCGACCTTCGCGTGGTGGCCTTCACCGCCGCGATCACGCTCCTGACCGGCGTGCTCTTCGGCGTGCTGCCCGCGCTGCACGCCTCGCGCCCGGACCACGGCGCCGTGCTGAAGGAAGGCCGCGGCTCCGGCGCGGCGCGCGCGCGCCGCCGCTTCCGCGACGCGCTCGTGGTGTGGGAGGTCGCGCTCTCCATGGTCCTGCTGATCGGGGCCGGCCTGCTGCTCCAGAGCGCGCTCGCGCTGCACCGCGCCGACCCGGGCTTCCGCCCGGAGCGCCTGCTGACCTGGGAGTTCCGCCTGCCGGTCTCGAAGTACCGCCATCCCGCGCAGATCGCCGGTTTCTTCCGCCAGGCGCTCGAACGGATGGCCGCGGTCCCCGGCGTCGAGTCGGTCGCGCTCGTGCGCGCGATCCCGTTCAGCGGCAACGGGGGCTCGGAACTCTACGCGGTGGATGGGCGCCCGGAGCCGCTTCCGGGCCGCGAGCCGCGCGCGCAGAGCAACATCGTCAGCCCCGCCTACTTTCACACCATGGGCATCCCCGTGCTCCGCGGGCGCGTGTTCGACGACCGCGACCGCGCGGACAAGCCGCCGGTGGTGGTGGTGAGCGCGACGATGGCCCGCCAGGCGTGGCCGGGCGAGGATCCGCTGGGCCGCCGGCTGCGCTTCAAGGGCCGCGAGCCCTGGGCCACGGTGATCGGCGTGGTCGGCGACGTCAAGCACTCGGGTCTCGACCAGGCGCCGACCGCGCAGGTCTACACCGCGCACGAGCAGGACGCGCGCATCTTCGCCTGCCTGGTGGCGCGCACCGCCGGCGATCCGCGCGCGATGGCCGAGCCTCTGCGCCGCGCCTTCTGGTCGGTGGACCCCGACCAGCCGGTCTGGAAGGTGCGCAGCATGGAGGAGCTGCTCGGCGCGGCCCGCGGCTCGTCGCGCGCGATGGCCACGGTGGTGGGCGTATTCGCGGCGCTCTCCGTGCTGCTCGCCGCGGTGGGGCTCTATGGCGTGATGTCCTACGCCGTGGCACTGCGCACGCGCGAGATCGGCATCCGCATGGCGCTCGGCGCGCGCGGCCGCGAGGTGATGCGGCTGGTGGTCGGCCGCGGCCTCGCGCTGACCGCGGCCGCCGTGGTCCTCGGGCTCGCGGGCGCGGCCGCGCTCGCCCGCGTGCTGGCGACCCTGCTTTTCGGTGTGGCCTCGACCGACGCGCCGACGTTCGCGGCGGCGGCCGCCCTGATGTTCGGCGTGAGCGTCTTCGCCACGTACCTGCCCGCGCGCCGCGCCGCGCGCCTCGACCCGCTGCACGCGCTCGCGGAGGACTGACCACACGGCTATGATCGTGTGTTCGCGCGGGCATCGGGCCGCGCGCAGGAGATCCAATGAATCGAACGGGGCGCATGCCGGGGGCGCTGGCGCTGTGCGTTTGGGCGGTGGCGGGCGGCGCCGCGCTGGCGGTGG
Organism: Vicinamibacteria bacterium; assembly: GCA_036556645.1. Classification (GTDB taxonomy): domain Bacteria; phylum Acidobacteriota; class Vicinamibacteria; order Fen-336; family Fen-336; genus DATKEG01. The sequence continues at coordinate 4,108 of DATBIZ010000240.1, forward strand.
AGCCCTCGTCCAACTGGCCGCAGTGGCGCGGGCCGGCCGGCCAGGCGATCTCCACGGACAGCCGCGTCCCGCTCGAGTGGAGCGCGACCGAGAACGTGCTCTGGAAGACGCCCATCCCCGGGCGCGGCCACTCGCAGCCGATCGTGTGGGGCGACCGCATCTTCGTCACCACCGCGATCGAAGGCGAGGTGGTGCCCGGCGCGCAGGCGGTGAAGCACATGGACGAGGGCAAGGAGTTCCTGCACCCGGACGCCCTGGGCGCGAACAAGAAGCACACCTTCAAGGTGATCGCGCTCGACGCCGACAGCGGCCGCGTGCGGTGGGAGCGCACGGCCTGGGAGGGCACGCCCTACGACGACCGCCACAAGAAGTCGAGCTACGCCGCGCCCACACCCGTGACGGACGGCCGCCTCGTGTACGCGTACTTCGGGACCGAGGGTCTCTACGCGTACGACTTCGACGGCAAGCTGGCCTGGAAGGCCATGCCCGGCAAGGTCGCCACCCTGGGGATGGCCGTGGGCACGTCGCCGGTGCTGCACGGCGACCTCATCATCCTGCAGTGCGACGAAGACGGCGGCCAGCACTCGTTCATCGTGGCCTACGACAAGAAGACGGGGAAGGAGGCCTGGCGCGTGGCCCGGCCGGTGCAGGTGAGCTGGTCCACCCCGGTGATCGTCGAGGCGCGCGAG
>DATBIZ010000241.1:0-3106 GCA_036556645.1 Vicinamibacteria bacterium
CCCGCCTGCAGCGCGCTCTTCTGGTCGGCGGTGGGCACCGCGGTGGCCGAGTAGGTCGTGCTGTAGGAGACGTTCTCCATGAAGTGGCGCTCGTAGCACTGCGCCGCGTTGATCGCGTCGCCGGCCTTCTCGTACGCTTCGGCCGCGCGCAGCGGGTAGCCGCTCTTGGCGTAGAGATCGGCGGCCTTGTCCCAGGCGCCGGCCACCCCGAACAGCCGCGCCGCCTCGAGCCGGTTGCCCTTGTCGAGGAAGAGCTGGGCGGCCTTGGCCTGCTTGCCGGCGCCCTCGAGCATCTGCGCGGCCTTCTTGTGGTCTCCGGCCTGGAGGTACATCTCCGCGGCGCGCTCGGTCTTGCCGAGCCGCTCCAGGCTGGCGGCGGCGGCCCAGAACTCCTGGCCCTCGACGTACGCGTCCACCGCCTCGGCCAGCCGGTTGTGGTCCTCGAGCAGCTTGCCGGCCGCCAGGAACTGGCCGGCCTTCCGGTAGCGCGAGACCGCCTTGTCCACCTTGGCCTCGGCATAGCGAGGGCCGAGGAACTTGCCGGCGATGTCGTCGAGGCCGACGCCTCCGCCCGGCACCTTGATCGAGATCAGGGGAGCGATCTTGCGGTAGACGAGCAGCACCGCGATGCCGCCCACCGCCCACATCACGAGCGGGTTGGAGAACAGCAGGGAGAAGACGAAGTCCATGTCCCGCTACGCTCTCCTTCGGGTCGCGACGTCGCCCGAAAAACCGCGCAAGGCCGGCGGATTATAGCGCGGGTGGTATGCTGCCCCCCACCATGACCGCGGCGGAGCGAGCGGTGCAGCCGGCGCCCGCCGAGGGCCTCGTCCGCGGCCTCGGGCTGCTCGACGGGACCACGCTGATCGTCGGCTCGGTGATCGGGTCGGGCATCTTCGTCGCGCCCTCCATCATGGCCGGCTACGTGCAGAGCCCGGGGCTGCTGCTCGGGCTCTGGATCGTGGGGGGCGTGCTGTCGCTGTTCGGCGCGCTCGCCTACGCCGAGCTGGCGGCCGCCCTGCCCCACGCCGGCGGCCAATACGTGTTCCTGAGCCGGGCCTTCAACCCGCTCTGGGGCTTCCTGTACGGGTGGACCTTCCTGCTCGCGATCAACACCGGGTTCGTGGCCGCGGTGTCGGTGGCGTTCGCCAAGTACCTGGGCGTGTTCCTGCCGGGCCTGAGCGAGGACGTCGCGCTCTTCACGCTCGGAGCGTTCCGCTTCAGCACCGCGCAGGCCGCCGCGCTGGTGGTGGTCGTCGCCCTGACCTACGTCAACATCCGCGGGCTGCGCACCGGGGCCTGGGTGCAGAACGTGTTCACGGTGGCCAAGGTGGCGGGGGTGGCGGCGCTGGTGCTGATCGCGCTCGCCAGCGGAAACGGCAGCGCCGCGAACTTCTCCGGCCCGCCCGGCCTGCCGCTCGGGCCCGAGGGCGTGAAGCTCGGCCTGTTCGCGGCGATGGCGGTGGCCATGAGCAAGGCGCTGTTCGCCTACGACGCCTGGCAGTCCATCACGTTCGCGGCCGAGGAGGTGAAGGACCCCGAGCGGACGCTGCCGCGCGCGCTGATCGCCGGCACGCTCGGCGTCACCGTGGTCTACTGCGCCGCGGTCGCGGTCTACCTGTACATGGTCCCGATCGGCGAGATGTACGCGGTCCAGGACAACCGGATCGCGGCCGAGGCCGCCTCGCGCGCGCTCGGGCCCGCCGGCGCCGCGTTCATCGCGGTGGCCATCCTGATCTCGACCTTCGGCTGCGTGAACGGCCTCACCCTGGCCGGCCCGCGGGTGGTCTACGCGATGGCGCGCGACGGCCTGTTCTTCAAGAGGATGGCCGAGATCCACAGCCGGTACCGCACGCCGGCCCGGGCGCTGGTGCTGCACGGCGCGGTGGCGGCGGCCCTCACGCTCACGGGCACCTACAGCGACCTGCTGACGCTGACCGCGTTCTCGTCGCTGCTCTTCAACGTCCTGACCGTGATCGGCCTGTTCGTCCTCCGGCGCACGCAGCCGGGCCTGCACCGGCCCTACCGGGCGCTCGGCTACCCCGTGCTGCCGGCCCTGTACGTGGTCGTCTCCACGTTCTTCCTGGTCTACATCCTCGTCGGCGACCCGCGGAACTCCGGGCTCGGGCTCGGGCTGACGCTGCTCGGCGTGCCGGCCTACCTCTACTGGAGACGCCAGGCCGCCTAGCGCCTGCTAAACTACACTCAACATTGACGTAAGAGTGTGGAGTGACTATCCTCGCGTGAGCGCATGACGAGCCGCGGCGGCGAGGACGAGCCGAAGGGAAAGCACCTCGCCGACTCGCCGGCCGCGCCCGAGCGGCCCGGTCGCCTGCTCACCTCCGACGACATCTTCGGGGACATGCTCGACGCTCCGGCGCCCGCCAAGCCCGCGCCGCCGCCCGCGAAGGCCGCGCCTCGCAAACGGCCGATCAAGGTGCAGGTGAGCGAGCCCGGGGCCGCCCGCAAGGAGGGGGGCGGCGGCGCCGGCGAGGAGCTTCCCGAAGACGTCGCCGCGCTGCTCGACGCGTTCGCCGAGGCGCCCGCCGCGGAAGCGCCGGCCGACGAAGCCAAGCAGGCCGCGGTCGCGAAGGAACCGGCCGCAGGGGCCGAGGGCGAAGAGGACCCCCTCCTCGACGAGATCCTGGCCGAAGGCCCGCCGGACCCCGTCGTGGTGGACGACGAGGAGCCGGAGCCCTCTCCCGCCGACCGCTTGATCGAGGACGTGTCGTTCGGGCTCGGGCCGGAGGCCGCGAGCGCGGACGACGAGCCGCTGGTCGAGGCCGCGCTGGTCGAGGAGGAGGACGAGCCCCCGCCGCCACCCGCGGCCGCGCCCCCGGTGGCGGACCCGGCAGCGGACCCGGAGCACGCCGAGGGGCTGCGGGACCTGCTCGAGCTGCAGCCGCCGCGCCGCTCGATCCTCCACCCCCTCGACGCCGGTGCGCTTGGCCTTGAACACCTCGGCCATCCCGCCGATGGCCACGCGTTCGACCAGCCGGTACGGCCCGTAGGGCGACCCGCCGAAGACCACGCGCGGGGCCGGCGGAGGCGCTTCCACCGGCACCGGCCGCGGCGCCACCAGCGCGCCTTCCGCGACCGCGGCCAG
>DATBIZ010000242.1:0-1992 GCA_036556645.1 Vicinamibacteria bacterium
CGCTGGTGCAGCGCTTCTCCTCCAAGCGCCCGGGCGCGGGCGGGCGCGCGGAGCCCTACGAGTGCCTGAACTGGCGCATCTCGCAGACCTACTACGCGAACGCGGACGCCGCGCAGTACGACCCCAGCTACGCGTCGTCCCCCTTCGGCGCGCCGGGCGGGGATCCGGCGAGCCTGTCCCCGATCCAGTCGCGCTTCCGCTTCCGGCCCACGCGCCAGTTCTCGGCCAACTTCGACCTGGAGTACGACGTGAACTTCAAGCAGCTCAAGTACGTCAGCCTGTCCACCAACGCGAACTACACGCGCGCGGCGCTGCAGGCGAGCTGGTTCCGCGGCAACCGCGTCACCGACGTGGTCGAGCGCCGGGGGTTGAACCGCGACACGATCCGCGGCTCCGCGCGACTGGTGCTGTGGCCGGGCAAGGTCGGGGTGGACGGCTCCGCCTACTACGACCTGCTCACCAAGGACCTGAAGCAGTGGAACGCGCGGCTGCGCTACGACGTGCAGTGCTGCGGGTTCATCGCGGAGATGATCCACTCCGACTACAACGCCAAGCAGAACAAGGAGTACCGCTTCTCCATCGAGCTGGCCAACATCGGCACCGTGGGCAACTTCGGGCAGGGCCAGGGCAACGGCTTCCGGAGCGCGCGATGAGCACGCGGGTGCTGGTGACGGGCGGCGCCGGGTTCATCGGCTCGAACTTCGCGCGCGCGGTCGCGGCCGCGCGCCCCGGCTGGGAGATCGTCGTCCTCGACAAGCTGACCTACGCCGGCCGGCGCGAGAACCTGGAGGGCCTCGAAGGACGTCCCGGCTTCCGCTTCGTGGAGGGCGACATCGCGGACCCGGCGGCCGTGCGCGACACGCTGCCGGGCTGCCAATACGTGCTGAACTTCGCCGCGGAGACCCACGTGGACCGCTCGCTCTACGACGCGGGCAGCTTCATCCAGACCGACGTCTACGGCACCTTCGTCCTGCTCGAGGAGGCGCGCCGGAGCGGTGACTTGCGCCTGTTCGTGCAGATCTCCACCGACGAGGTCTACGGCAGCGTGGAGCAAGGGTCCTCCAAGGAGACCGACGCGCTGATGCCGCGCAACCCGTATTCGGCGAGCAAGGCCGGCGCGGACCGCCTGGCGTACTCCTACTTCGCCACCTACGGCCTGCCCGTGATCGTCACCCGCGCCTCGAACAACTACGGGCCCTACCAGTTCCCGGAGAAGCTGATCCCGCTCTTCGTCACCCACGCCCTCGACGACATCCCGCTGCCCCTCTACGGCGACGGCCTCAACGTGCGCGACTGGCTGCACGTGGACGACCACTGCTCCGCGCTGCTGATGCTGCTCGAGAAGGGCCGGCCGGGCGAGACCTACAACGTGGGCGGCGGCAACGAGGTGCGCAACGTGGACCTGACCCGGCGGATCCTGCAGCTGGTGGGCAAGCCGGAGAGCCTGATCCGCCAGGTGGCCGACCGTCCCGGCCACGACCGCCGGTACAGCCTCGACTGCGGCAAGCTCCGCGCGCTGGGCTTCGCGCCGGCCGTGCCGTTCGACGAGGGCTTGCGGCGGACGGTGGAGTGGTACCGCGAGCACCCGCGCTGGTGGCGGCCGATCAAGGAGTCGAGCCCCGCCTTCCGCGAGCACTACCAGCGGCACTACAAGGGCTGACAGGCCGTGCGCGTCCTGGTGACCGGCGTCTCCGGGTTCGTGGGCGGCCACGTGGTGGACATGCTCCGCCGCGAGCAGCCGGGCGCCGAGGTCGTCGGCCTGGACAGCCGGCCGGGGAACCGGGCGCGCGCGCTCGGCATCGAGGTGCTGCCGGCCGACCTGCAGGACGCCGCCGCGGTGCGCCACGCGCTCGACCGCGTGCGGCCCCAGCGCGTCGTCCACCTGGCCGCGCAGTCGAGCCCGCAGCGCTCGTGGGAGGACCCCGCGGGCACGCTGAAGACGAACCTGCTCGGCCTCCTGCACCTGCTCGAGGGCGCGCGCACGCTCGCGCT